>CAZNWM010000004.1:30693-48019 GCA_964576975.1 uncultured Candidatus Planktophila sp. | reverse complement strand
GTAAATCCCACACTTTTTAATCTTCGCCCCTTAAGATTTAACCCATGTCCATGATGGAAAACGTGAGTAATTCGCCTGCTGGTTTGAGCGAATTAGAAGCGCGCATCCTTGAATTTGAAGGAACATGGTGGAAATTCGCAGGAGCTAAAGAGTCTGCAATCAAAGAACTCTTTGATCTAAGCGCTCCTCGTTATTACCAATTACTCAATGACTTAATCGACCGTGAGGACGCTTTGGTTGCGGCCCCGATGTTGGTAAAGCGCCTTCGCCGCCTGCGCGAAGCACGCATGTCCGCACGCTCTGCTCGCTAAAAACCCTCCTCGTTTTGCAGTCCTGGAATTACTCCCGTAGATTTGGCGTTAGCACTCTCGAGGCTAGAGTGATAATTACAGCCTCACCCGGTATCGAAAAACATTATTGAGGAGTACAAAAGCATGGCAAAGCAGATTGCTTTTAACGAAGAAGCTCGTCGTGGGCTAGAGCGCGGAATGAACGTGCTCGCAGATGCAGTGAAGGTAACCCTTGGACCTCGCGGACGTAACGTCGTTCTCGAGAAAAAATGGGGCGCACCAACAATCACTAACGATGGCGTTTCAATCGCGAAAGAGATCGAACTTGATGATCCATGGGAAAAAATTGGCGCAGAGCTAGTTAAGGAAGTTGCCAAGAAGACAGATGATGTCGCTGGTGATGGAACAACAACAGCCACAGTGCTTGCACAAGCACTTGTTCGCGAAGGATTGCGTAACGTTGCAGCGGGTTCAAACCCAATGGCACTTAAGCGCGGCATTGAAAAGGCAGTAGCAGCAATTGTTACAGAGCTTGGTTCAATGGCTAAAAACGTTGAGACAAAAGAGCAGATTGCAGCAACAGCATCAATCTCGGCCGCAGATTCCACAATCGGTGAAATGATCGCCGAAGCAATGGACAAGGTCGGCAAAGAAGGCGTTATTACTGTCGAAGAGTCAAACACTTTTGGACTAGAACTCGAACTCACAGAAGGTATGCGCTTTGATAAGGGCTATATCTCTCCATACTTCGTAACAGATCAAGATCGCATGGAAGCAGTTCTAGAAGATGCCTACGTACTTCTAGTTAACTCAAAGATCGCAAACATTAAAGATCTAGTTCCTGTACTTGAAAAAGTTATGCAATCAGGAAAGCCACTTGCAATCATCGCTGAAGATGTAGAAGGCGAAGCACTTGCAACGTTGGTAGTAAATAAGATTCGCGGAATCTTCCGTTCAGCAGCAGTGAAGGCACCTGGCTTTGGAGATCGTCGCAAGGCGATGCTTCAAGACATTGCAATCCTTACTGGTGCAACAGTTATCTCTGAAGAAGTTGGTCTAAAGCTTGATCAAGCTGGCCTGGAACTTCTTGGTCGCGCTCGCAAGGTTGTTATCTCTAAGGAAGAGACAACAATCATTGAAGGTGGCGGAGACGACGCTCAAATTAAGGGACGCGTTGCGCAGATTCGTTCAGAGATTGAAAAGAGCGATTCAGATTACGATCGTGAAAAACTACAAGAGCGTCTTGCAAAACTTGCTGGTGGAGTTGCAGTTATTAAAGCTGGAGCGGCAACAGAAGTTGAACTCAAAGAACGCAAGCACCGCATCGAAGATGCTGTTCGCAATGCAAAGGCTGCAGTTGAAGAAGGCATCGTTGCCGGTGGTGGTGTTGCATTATTGCAAGCAGCAACAGCAGCGTTTGCAAAGTTAAAACTTGAAGGCGATGAAGCAACAGGTGCAAAGATTGTGGAAGTTTCAATCGAAGCACCACTTAAGCAAATCGCAGTTAACGCAGGCCTTGAAGGCGGAGTAGTTGTAGAAAAAGTTCGTCACCTCACAGCAGGTCACGGATTAAATGCAGCAACTGGTGAATACGTTGACATGATTAAAGCTGGCATCATTGATCCAGCAAAGGTGACACGTTCTGCACTTCAAAATGCAGCATCGATTGCAGCACTCTTTATTACAACAGAAGCAGTTATTGCCGATAAGCCAGAGAAAGCAGCAGCAACACCTGCTGGTCCTGGCGGCGGAGATATGGACTTCTAATTTCTCACGCGTAAAGCGTTACGAACGCCACTGCCGATTAACTCGGTAGTGGCGTTCTGCTTTATCCTTATCCGATGAGCACACTCGAACTCGCACGTTCTGCAGCCATTGCTGATGCTGGCAATCCAGAATTAGTTGGCGCAGATGTATCCGTGGAAATCGATGATGATGGTCGCGTTGAAACTTATTTATTCGAAGCAAATCTTGCAGGGTATAAAGGTTGGCGCTGGTGCGTCACGATTGCAAAAGTTGATAAAAAATCTGAACCAACAATTTGCGATGTCGTAGTTCTTCCAGGACCTGATGCGTTGCTTGCACCAGAGTGGGTTGCATACCGCGATCGCATACAGCCAGGCGATGTTGGTGTTGGTGACATTGTTCCAAGCTCACTAGATGACACACGTTTAGTTCCATCAATTCATTCACTCATTGCAGATGAAGAACTAGACGCGATGCAAGTATTTGATCTTGGTCTTGGTCGCGCACGAGTAATGTCTATTGAAGGACGCGATCAAGCAAGCAAGCGTTGGTATGAAAGTGATCGCGGACCGCAATCACCAATTGCGCAAGCTGCACCAAAACCATGTTCTTCATGTGCTTTCTTTGTGCCAATCTCAGGATCGCTTCGTGCTTCATTTGGTGTCTGCGCAAATGCGATTTCACCTGAGGATGCACGCGTGGTTTCCGTTGACCACGGATGCGGCGCGCACTCCGAAGCAACGCTCTGATAAACTAGCCCTCTGCCCGCGGCCCCCGCGGCTTAAACGAATACAGAAATTAGCAAGGAGCACTCCCCATGCCTACAGGTAAAGTGAAATGGTTCAGCCTTGAAAAAGGTTTTGGTTTCATCGCATCCGATGAAGGCGAAGATGTTTATCTTGCTTCAACTTCACTTCCAGAAGGCGTATCAACAGTAAAGCCTGGAACAAAGTTGGACTTCAGTGTTGCTGATGGTCGTCGTGGACCACAAGCATTGTCTGTAAAAATTATTGATGCACCACCATCGCTTGCAGCGAATTCACGTACCAATAGCGATGATCTTGCAGCGATGATCGAAGACACAATCAAGATTTTGGACAAGGTTGGAAATGGTTTGCGCCATGGACGCCATCCATCTGCAATCGAAGCAGAGCGTCTTGGAAAAGTTCTTCGTGGAATTGCGGGACAGCTAGAAAGTTAAATTCCGCTTCTGCGCGATCTGCGGATTGTGTAACGGACACCAAATACACCGAGTGCTGCACCGCAGACACAGGTCCATACGTACTTTGTATCTGAACCTAAAACCAAAAACACTGCGCCTGCAATTAACCAGGCAATTGTTCCTGCCGTAATCAAAAGAACGATGCTGCGAAGATTCTTATCCATTTAGAAACCGCTGAGCACGATGAGTGCCAATAAACCGACCAAAGTAATAATTGTTATTAGTCGTCTAGTTTTGTAACTCATGGCTCTTCTCTTTCTCGGAGTTCTTTGAGGGGGTAAGAATAACAATCACAAGGGCAATAACAATCAAAACTGGCACCATTAAGTACGCCCGTGAAATGCCAAATTGATCTCCGAGAACTCCCAGAATAAAGGGTGCAAGTGCAATGCCTGATCCTGCAGCAAGTGAACTGATACCGATAGCTAAGTCTGGTCGCTTATCACTAAAGCTAATTAATCGAAGAGATGAAAGTGCAAATTGCATGGAGATGCCAAGACCATTGATGAAGAGTGAAAGGAGGGAAATGATTAGATTGTGTGAGAACCAAAAAATTATAAAGCCGATTAATTGCAAAACAATTATTGAAATGAGTTGATGATCAAGCTGTAGTCTCTTTAAAACGATTGCGCCATACCAACGACCTACAGCCATACCAGTTCCTAATGCAACGATTCCAAGTGTTGCAGCAGACGCCGTGCCACCTACTCGATTTTGCAAAAGTGCTGCAGCCCAGAAAGCTGTTGCGAATTCAGTGCAAATACAGATGAAGAAACCAAAGCATGCAAACCAGTAAGTAGGAGAAAGTTTGCCGCTCTGGCGAACGCTAACTTCGCGATCATGGGCATCTTGATTTCTATCTCGAGAAAAGAAGTAGAGAATAAGTGTTGCTGGAATTGTCAGTAACAAACCAAAGCGCCAACTAATGGTGGTTCCAGCAAGTGTTCCGATGATCAGTGTTCCAAAGACGTATCCAACTGAGTTGATTCCGGTGGATTGCGGTAAAGCACGGGGAGTAGCTTCTTTAAAGTGGTGAGAAAGTCTGGTCACCATGTTGTTGATGACCATTGAAGTTCCCATGCCACCTATAAATGTTGCAGTGAGAGTAAATGCGACAGATTTAAAGCTCACGAACATCAGCACACCAATACTGAATAGCCACATACCAATCCATGAAGTTTTTTCACGACCAAAGTAATGAACCCAACGCGAATTTGATAAGCCTGCAAAAATTGCAGCTACTCCCATCGCTGTGCCATGCAATCCTGCGATTGTCAGCGATGTGCCTTGGTCGGCGCGCAAAAGTGGCTGTGCTGGCCCAAATCCGCCTAAGTAAAAGTTAAGAATCGTTACTTGTAGCGCAATAGTCCAAAAGGTTTTATCGCGCGTAAATGTATGTGGCATTACTTTCCTTACGGATGAATTAAAGCGCGGCTACAACGTAATCAATGCAAGCAGTGAGTGCATCAACATCGCTGGGATCAACAGAAGGAAACATACCAACACGAAGCTGGTTCTTACCTAATTTACGGTATGGCTCGGTATCGACGATTCCATTTTCACGCAGAATTGATGCAACCTTGAGTGCATCGATTGAATCATCAAAGTTAATTGTCGCAACAACTTTAGAGCGCATTGCTGGGTCAGTAACAAATGGCGTTGTATATGAAGTCTTCTCAGCCCATGAATAAATGCGTGAAGCGGAATCGGCACTGCGCCCTGTTGAGAAAGATAAGCCGCCATTTTCATTCATCCACTTGAGTTGATCTGCGAGCAGAATAAAGGTGGCAACTGCTGGGGTGTTGTAAGTCTGATCTAATCGTGAATTTTCAATTGCGATATTGAGATCCAAAATAGCTGGAGTCCATCGGCCGCTTGCTTTAATTTTTTCTGCACGAGCAATGGCGGCCGGAGACATCAGCGCAAACCACAACCCACCATCGGATGAAAATGATTTCTGAGGAGCAAAGTAATACGCATCAAACTCTTTTGCATCGACTACAAGTCCACCTGCGGCACTAGTGGCATCAACCAAAACGAGTGCGCCATCTGTGCCTGCCGGTCTAATGATTGGCATTGCAACACCAGTACTTGTTTCATTGTGCGTAAATGCATAGGCATCGATGCCATCTTCGGCGACGGCTGTTGGATGCGAACCTGGCTCAGATTTAATTATTGATGGCTCACCAAGAAAAGGTGCATCTTTTGCACCCTTAGCAAACTTGGATGAAAACTCACCGAAGACAAGATGTTGGGAACGATTTTCAATTTGAGCAAAGAGTGCAATGTCCCAAAATGCAGTTGTGCCACCATTTCCAAGAATTACTTCGTAACCATCTGGAAGTGAAAATAGTGATTTCAATCCTTCACGTACTTCGTGAACCACATTCTTTACAGGCTTTTGTCGGTGTGAAGTTCCAAGAATTGACGAGCCACCCTTATGCAAATTATCTAAAGCGGATTGGCGAATTTTTGAAGGACCACAACCAAAACGACCATCGATTGGCTTAATGCCATTAGGAATAACGATGCTCATGGATAAATCTTACGGGAAGTAACGCTGCATCTCCCAATCGGATTTTGTATCGGCTCTGAAATACCTAATTCGGTCGTGCAATCTTGAATATCTTCCTTGCCAGAATTCGATGCTGTCGGGAATCACTCGAAAGCCTCCCCAATGCGGTGGCGTTGGGACAACACTTCCTTCTGGCCATTTCTCTCCAGCACCTTTAAATCGAATTTCTAACTCTTCGCGAGAATTCAGTGGTGCTGATTGTGCGCTTGCCCATGCACCGATCTGGCTAGACCATGGCCGTGTGGCAAAGTAACTCTCAGATTCTTCACGTGAAATTTTATCTGCTTGTCCAGAAATAATTACTTGTCGCTCCATTGCATACCAAGGGAAAAGAAGTGTTACTTGCGAATTCATTGCAATAGCTTGTGCTTTACGAGATGAATAATTTGTAAAGAATGTAAATCCACCATCTGAAATATCTTTAAGTAAAACTGTGCGAGTTGTAATTTCTCCCGAACCATCTGCTGTAGATAAAACCATTGCGTTTGCTTCAACGATAATTTCGTTGGCTGCCGCTTCAGTCATCCACTCTTCAAAAGCCACAAATGGATCGGTGGGCATTTTCTCCAGGCCAACTTCGCCGTAGGAGCGGCGCATTGCTGAGATCTTGGCTCGGATTCCAGTTTGGTCCATGGATGTATCTAACGTCACTTTTGCCCGCAGGGCTATCCCAACTTTCGTGGTCGCCAGCACTGCTTCTATGGGGGCAGAATTACCCCCGTAATACCCACTAAAGGAGTGCGTTGTGTCAGATGATTTCAAGCCAGGTCTCGAAGGTGTCATAGCTTTTGAATCTGAAATTGCTGAACCAGATAAAGAAGGCAGTGCGCTTCGTTACCGCGGTGTTGATATTGAAGATTTAGTTGGACGCGTTTCATTTGGAAACGTATGGGGATTATTAGTTGATGATGAATTTAATCCAGGTCTTCCACCAGCAGAAAAATTTCCACTTCCAGTTCACTCAGGTGACGTACGAGTCGACGTGCAATCTGCAATCGCAATGCTTGCACCAGCTTGGGGATTCAAACCACTTTTAGATATTGATGATGCAGAAGCTCGTTCAAATCTTGCACGTGCATCTGTAATGGTTCTTTCATACCTTGCGCAATCTGCACGCGGTATTTCTGCAACACCAGTTCCAGAATCTGAAATTGATAAGGCACACACTGTTGTAGAACGAATGATGATTCGTTGGCGCGGAGAACCAGATCCACTTCACGTTCGTGCAATTGATGCGTACTTTGTTTCTGCTGCAGAGCACGGAATGAACGCATCTACATTTACTTCTCGTGTAATCGCATCAACTGGTGCAGATGTTGCTGCTGCACTCTCAGGTGCAATTGGCGCGATGTCAGGCCCACTTCATGGCGGTGCACCTTCACGAGTTCTAGGAATGATTGAAGATGTAGAACGCGTTGGCGATGCTCGCAAATATGTTAAAGAGTTAATGGATCGCGGCGAACGCTTAATGGGGTTTGGACACCGCGTGTATCGCGCAGAAGATCCACGTGCGCGCACATTGCGTCGCACAGCAAAAGAATTAGGTGCTCCACGTTATGACGTTGCACTCGAATTAGAAAAGGCTGCACTTGCCGAACTACACGAGCGCCATCCAGAACGTGTTCTAGAAACTAACGTTGAATTCTGGGCTGCAATCGTTCTTGATTTTGCAGAAGTACCAGGACCACTATTTACTTCAATGTTTACAGCGGCTCGCACCGCTGGTTGGTCTGCTCATATTCTCGAACAAAAGCGCACTGGTCGCTTGATTCGTCCATCAGCTCGTTACATCGGTAAGGCACCACGCAAACCAGAAGATGTACAAGGCTGGGATGCAACAGTTCACCAACTACATAACTAAGTAATCATGTCGCGCAGCATCATGTGGTTTAGGCGCGACTTACGCCTTACAGATAATCCTGCTTTATTAGCAGCCATCGAAGCTGGTGAAGAGATTGTTCCTGTATTTGTTTTGGATCCGAAGTTAATTGATATCACCGGCGCAAAAGGGTTAGCGTATTTAGCAGCTTCACTGCGAAGTCTTGATGAATCACTCGGCAACAAATTAAATGTCTGCGAAGGCGACCCGGTTGATGTACTAAAAGATTTAATTAAAAAACACGGAGCAACATCTGTACATATTTCTGCTGAATACGATGCGTATGCAGTGGCTCGAGACGCTCGAGTTGAAGCTGCGGGTATCGAACTAACTCGCACAGGAAGTCCGTATGCGGTTGCACCAGGTCGCGTTAAGAAACCAAGTGATGCAACAAATTATCGTGTGTACACACCTTTTTATCGTGGATGGCTTGCACACGGTTGGCGCGCAGCTGTTGCAGCACCAAAAACAATAAAGGCAGTTACACCGGATGCGAGCGATAGAAAATTTCCAACATGGCAAGCACCAGAAGGAACAGATATTTTACTTGCAGGAGAAAAGGCTGCTCACGAAAGATTTAAGAAATTTAAGGCCAAGGCACTTGATACATATGATGAAACCCGAAATTTTGCGGGCATCGATGGAACCAGCAAAATGAGTGCACACCTAACGTGGGGAGAAATTCATCCACGCACATTGCTCGCTGGCTTAGGCGAGAATAAAGCCCACGATACATTTAGAAAAGAAATTGCTTGGCGTGAGTTTTATGCAGACGTTTTGTTTAACTACCCACACACGGATAAGGATTATTACGCTCCAAATTTCGCAAATATGCGTTATGACGAACCAGGTAAGAAATTTATTGCATGGTGCGAAGGTAAAACGGGGTACCCGTTTGTCGACGCAGGTATGCGCCAACTAATCAAAGAGGGATGGATGCACAACCGCGTACGTATGGTGGTTGCATCATTTCTAGCCAAGGATCTTCACATTGAATGGCAACACGGAGCACTCTTCTTTGAAGAACACCTTGTTGATTTCGATATTGCATCAAATGCGCACGGATGGCAGTGGACAGCAGGATGCGGGACAGATGCATCCCCGTATTACCGAGTGTTTAACCCAATCGAACAAGGCAAACGCTTTGACGAAAATGGAGATTACATCCGCAAATACGTTCCTGAATTAGCGCATCTGTCTGCAGATGAAATTCATGAACCATGGGAATCTGCCGACGGCTACAAGCATGGTTATCCAAAGAAATTAGTTGAGCACGCACAAGAGCGCATCGAATCTCTTGCTCGTTTAGAAGAAATCAAAGTGCGCAACGCCGAGTGATTCTCTCTTTGCTCGATACATAGCAACATCTGCTCTTCGCAATAAATCATGATCTTCATTATTGGCAGCCACCCCAATACTTACACCCAGATCTATTGATTCTTTTCCGATTACAAAGGGATAACTCATGGTTGCATGAAGAGCGAGTGCAATTTCCATACTGGTTTCATAACTCCCGTGAATTAACACACCGAATTCATCTCCACCCAATCTTGCAAGTGTCGCATCCGGTGGAAGCGCTCTGTGAAAACGCATAGCAACTTGTTTCAAAATTTCATCACCGACGTCGTGGCCAAAAGAATCATTCACTGGCTTAAAACCATCAAGATCTAAAATCAGTAGAGCACCTTCGGAATCACCAATTTCTTCCATCTCTGCAATCAATTTTCTGCGATTAGATAATCCTGTTAACTCATCTGTGCGCGCGAGTGTTCGCTCTGTCCCAAGAGAACGTGCTTGCCTGAGCGCAATAGTCATTCGAATAAATGCGACAAGTAAAGTCAGCAAAGTTGGCAACAAAATGAATGAAGGAAAATACCCTGGTCGCAATGTGATTATCCCCAACAGAGTTGCACTTAAGAATACAGAGAGCGCTACAAAGACCGGGTTTACTCCTTCATTGGATGATTGCTCACTGGCTTTAAATTGTGTAGACATAACAATGAGCGCGAGCCCCACCAACCAACCATCATCTGAAATTGAACCGAAAATGTACTTGTTGTTTACATGCAACCAGAGAAAGAGAAAGTCCGAGAAGGCAAAGATGAAAATCCCAGAGCTAGCGATGATTGCTCTCTTGGAAATTCTTTGGCTTAAGAGAGTTGAAATCACACTGGTCACCAAGATCAAATCACCAACTGGATAAAAAATTGCGAAAAATGTCATCAACATATCGCCGTTTAATCGAGGCAACACTGGACCAACAAATAGAGCTGTTCCGAGTGAACCTAAACCAAGAGCGATGATTGTGGAATCCAGAATTTCAACAGCCGATATTCGTGATCTTTGAGAGAGCAGCCGCGGCAATGCAATAAAAGCAGCCGGATAAAAGAGCATGTACAAGAGATTAGAAATCAACTCGATACGTAAGTTAATGGTGTAAAAAACACTGAGTGACGAGATTAAAGAACCTACGGCCCAGAATGCGATTGCTAATGCTAGAAATGCAACACCAACATGGTCGTTAAAGCTGGGTACGCCAATAAGAGAGAAAACAAAGAGAATTGCGATTGCGTTATAGATCCACAAATCCAGATACACCTGTGGAGTCGTATGTATTGCACGAGAAGCCAAATGAATTGTTAAAAGTAAGAATCCCAGAGTATTGAGAGATAAATATCTACGGAGCACAACAACACGGTAGAAGAAATAAGTACTGCAACGTATAGGGCTAGCCCCATACGGATTACTTCTGGCGCTGGCGAACCCTGACGTTCATTCCTAATTTGCGAACAAGTGGTCGTGGTCCAAAACGAGAGACGCTGCTTAAAAGCAAATACTGCCAACCAGGAACGGATAACACCTTTCCGTTCTGATTCTCTTTCCATGCCTGCATAACAACGCGATCAGCACTGAGCCACATAAATTCAGGTAAACCATTCATGCGCATACGTCCACGTTCATGAAATTCGGTTCGGGTAAAGCCAGGACAGAGCGCAGATATTTTTACACCCGTTCCACTCATTTCGGTGTGAAGTGATTCAGAAAGTACAGTCAGATAAGACTTTGAAGCGCTGTATGTTCCACCTGCAATCCAGCCAGCAACAGATGACACATTAATAATTGATCCGCTATTTCTCTCTTTCATCTGCGGAATCACAGTGTGCATCAAACGCATCGGTGTGCGCACAAGAACATCTAGCAACTGCTGCTCAGCATTCACATCGCTGACCGAGAACGCTTTATTGATGCCGAATCCAGCATTGTTAATCAGAACTTCAATCTGGTTTTCCTTCAAGTATTTTTCGACTTTTGCGCAACCTTCATCCGTTGCCAAATCTGCTTGAATGATTGCAGTTTGAACCTTAAATTTTGATTCCAAATTCGCAGCACGTTCTTTCATGCGTTCAAGATCTCGAGCAACTAGAACAATGTTGAATCCATCATGAGCCAGTATGCGAGTAAAGCTCTCACCAATACCTGCTGTTGCGCCTGTTACGACGGCCCATTTGCTCATCTGCTCTCCTTAACTAGACTTGTAATTATGGTGCTAGCAGTCGACTTAGGGCAATCAGGTGCGAGGCTTAAATCAGGTGATTCACAATTCACAAGCAAAAGAGCGAAGCAGGCACACGAATCAACTCTTGATGTTCTCAATGATTTGTTTGCAGAAGCTCAAGAAAACTTCGGCCCAACTTTTCACAGTGAAGTCGTTGCACTAAGCATCACTGGAGTTTATGGCGATGTGGGAGATCCAAAACCTTATGGAGTTCTTGCCTCCAAGTATTTTGGCGCTACATCAGTTGCAGTTATCGATGATGGATTAGCCGGTTTCTTTGGTGCACTTGGAAATAATGATGGAGTTGCACTTTCTATCGGTAGCGGAACTGTTGCAATTGCAGGTCGACGTGGAAGTTATTCGCACACAGATGGTTTCGGTCATATTTTTGGTGATCTCGGTGGGGGATTCTGGTTAGGCAAGGCTGCACTAGAACGTGTGCTTGCAACTCAAGAAGGCAGAGACGATGCAACATTCTTATCAGAATTTTTCGAATCTGAGATTAAAACTTTTGAATCCTTGAAGTCCTACACCGATGCAAAGGCGCAACTACTCTGCATAAACGCTGCCAAAACACTTCTTGAAGCAGCGGAAGAAAAAAACACTGATGCCATAACTATCAGAGATAAAGGCGCCGAATACTTAGCAAAGACCATTCGTGCAGCCTGGACAAATGTTGGCGGCATGCGCAACGAAGGTATTGCAATTGCACTGCTCGGAAAACTCGCGGAGAACAAGGGATATGTCGAAGCTATTCGTAGACGTACTTCTTCGTTGTTGCCGCAGATTACTCTTGTAGATGCACAGGGCAATCATTTAGATGGCGCAACATTTATTGCCGAGCACGTACCAGAAGATATTGAACCGTTACTTCGTTGGTGGCATAAGTAATTCACCAACAGCACCAGCAGGAACAAATGGTGAATGTGGTGCAACTGCGTTAATTCGTTCGTACTGACTGTTTTGAACTGGACGTGGATCTAAGTCGCCTTTATTTGGCCAAAAAGATATTGCTCGTTCTGCTTGCGCAGTAATTGTCAGTGATGGATTAACGCCAAGGTTTGCAGTCACCGCTGCGCCGTCAACAACGTGCATCGTTGGGTAATTCCACACTCGGTGATACGGATCGATTACACCTTGTGAAATATCAGAACCAATGACGCATCCACCAACAAAGTGGGCGGTAAATGGCGCACCGATTAAGTCACCGATATGTCCACCTGCAAAGCCGCCGTACTTGTTTGCAATACGTCTAACAGTTTCGTTTGCAGCAGGAATATACGTTGCATTGGGATTATCAGAGTTATTTGTTGAAGTTAAACCCAAACCCCACCATTTCTGCTTTGACCTGACAGAGAGCGCTGAATCAACGTTTTGCATTACTAGCGCAATAACCGTGCGCTCTGACCATTGACGAACATTTAGAACGCGGAATAACAAAGATGGTTTCTTAATGAATTCGCGAACCCATTGCCGACGACGATCTTTAGCACGGTTTCCATCGGTCATGATTGTCTGCAATAAGCCCATCGCATTGCTTCCCTTGCCATAGCGAACAGGTTCTACGTGAGTGTGCTCGTCAGGAAAGAATGAAGAAGTAATTGCAGCGCCTTTACTGAAATCAATATCAGACTTTGGCAGTAATGCACCTGTGAGAGCTTCACTATTTGTTCGGGATAAATCCCCTAATCGATCGGAGAGCTTTGGCAATTTTCCTGTTGCTTTCATGCGGTGCAGAAGTTTTTGGGTGTTATATGTGCCAGCGCTAACTATTAATTGATTCGCTGTAAAAGTTTTAGTTCGTCCAAAAAGCCCACCAGTTTTCTTTGCTTTGATAATCCACGAACCATCCGATGCTTGTTCGAAGGAAGTCACGGTCATCAATGGAAATACTTTTGCTCCCGCAGATTCTGCCAAGCCCAGATAATTCTTTGGCAGAGTGTTTTTGGAATTAAATCTGCATCCAGTCATGCACGCACCACACTGTTGGCAACCATTGCGTGCGGGACCAACGCCACCGAAGTATGGATCCTTACTTGCAATACCTGAGCCTTCACCGAAATAAACACCGAGAGGTGCCATCTTGAATGTATGGCCAACTCCCATTTCGATTGCAACATCTTTCATAGCTTGATCACTTGGAGAAAAGTACGGATTCTCTGCAACACCCAACATGCGACTTGCTTGGTCATACCAAGGCAGTAACTCTGATTTCCAATCAGTAATGTGATTCCACTGTTTATCTTGGAAATAAGAATCTGGTGGTTGATACAGAGTATTTGCATAGACAAGTGAACCGCCACCAACGCCTGCACCTGCAAGGATTAACACATCTGGAAGAGCATGAATTCTTTGAATTCCCAGTAAACCAAGTTTTGGAAAGAAGAGAAATTTACGTAAACGCCAAGAAGTTTTAGGAAAATCTTTTTCCTTAAATCTTTTTCCGGCTTCTAAAACCGCTACCGAATAACCTTTTTCAGTAAGTCTGAGTGCTGAAACAGAACCGCCAAAGCCAGAACCAATGATGAGAACATCAAAGTCCTTGGCCATGAGCTATTTTTCCTCTCGAATTTTCCAGGAAGTTCCGTAGCTCTCAAGTAAATCAAGAAATGGCATTGGGTCATACCATTCAGGACCAGAAACGCCACCTTCTGGAACCCAGATCTTCTTATGTATCAATTCCATGGCAATAACAGGATTGATTGCGGTTTGCCAGACAACTGCCTGATCACCGTACTCCTTCATTGACCAAGCGTTATCAACGACGTTGTAGATATAACAAGCGTAAGGCTTGCCTTCTTTGTTCATTCCTTTAACCAGTGTTCCTGCACAAGTTTTTCCACTCATACGTTCGCCAAGTGTTGCAGGATCAGGAAGTGATGCCGCGAGTAAGTCACGTGGAGAAACAGAAATTCCTTGAACCTCAACGCTTTCTTTGCGATCTAATCCGAGCATGTGAATTGTTTTTAATGTTGTGATGAACTGTGCTCCAAGACCGTACTTAAAGTTCACTTTCTTGGCTTCAATTTTCTGTGGAATCAAAACAACTTCTTCGTGCTCGACATTGACGCATTCAACTGGGCCGATACCTTCAGGAAAATCAAAGGTTTCAATTTCGCTAAATGGTTCTGTTGTGTGCCATCCACGACCATCTGTCCAGACGATTGGTGGGTTTAGACACTCTTCAATAGTTGTCCAGATAGAAAATGATGGAGCGAATTCATAACCCTCTACAGTTAAATTCGAGCCATCCAAAATAGTTATTGAATCAATTTTGCTAAACAAATGATCAGATGCGTATTTAGCGAAGACATCGCTCATACCGGGTTCGATACCCATACCAACTAGAGCAAATATTTTTCTTTCTGCCCAGTTCCAGTCACGAGCAAACTGTTCGTCACCGAGTTTGACGCCAGTTTCGGTGTACGGATAGTGGGGATGTGGGCGCGAAAGTGACATGGCCATATCAATGTAATTAACATTTTCAATTTCGCAGGCAAGAAAAATCGGCATTACAAATCGGGGATCAACTGCGTTAATTACAACATCAGGTGCTGCCCGCCTTATGAGTCCGCGGATATCTTCTAGTTCGGCGGCATTAACTTCGGCTGCAGAGAACCTTGAGTCTTTTACCCTTGCAACTGCTTCTTCGGCACGAGATAACGTGCGATCAGCAATCACCATAGAAGTAATGAATGGTCTACGAGATGCAATATTGGCGATTGCTCTTCCAACGCCTCCAGCGCCGATAACTAGCGCCTTCATTTCTGGCCCCACATGGGATAAAACTCCGAATCAATTAGAAATCTAATTTTAATGGGAAGATTGCTTATAGGCAATTTCGGTCCCCGTAGCTCAGTGGATAGAGCAACCGCCTCCTAAGCGGTAGGTCGCAGGTTCAACTCCCGCCGGGGACACTCAATTATTTATTAATTTTTTATTAATGCTTGAGTGTAAAACGCTGCAATGATTTTGGTGCCCACCAATTACGTTCACCAAATAAACGCATCAGTGCAGGCACTAACAATGCACGAACAAGAGTTGCATCAAGCAGAACTGCAAATGCGACACCGAAACCAAGCATCTTGATTGAGGTGACACCGCTGGTCATAAATGCCGCAAAGACAACTGCTAGTAACAACGCTGCTGCAGTAATGATTCGTGCAGAGCGTTGCAAACCTTTAGCAACTGATTCGACATTTGATTTGCCTTCTAGATGCTCTTCGCGAATACGTGAGAGCAAGAAGAGTTCGTAGTCCATAGATAAACCAAAGACCACAACTGCAATCAAAATAATTGATCCGGTATCGACCGTTCCCGTAACTTCAAAGTCACCGACTAACCATTTCAAGTTACCGTCGATAAAGATCCATGTAACCGCGCCAAGAGTCGCAACCAGGGACATAGCATTTAGGAGTACAGCTTTAATTGGCAGAATGATGGAGCCAGTAAAGACAAAGATAAGAATGAATACAGTCAACGCAATCCAACCCAGCGCCCATGGAAGCGCACGCGCAATTCCATCTTGTGAATCCGTGAAGTCCGCTGCTGCACCGCCAATCAACGTTCCTTCAGGAACTGGCAAATCGCGGATCTCGTGAATGATTCTTTGGGCATCCAATGTACGAGATTGTTCGCTGGAAATTATTTGTACACGAACGTCATTTCCAAAGTATTCAATCTGACCCACGCGAGAAATGCCGTAGACGCCTTGGACTCGAGCTAAGAAGTTATTAATTTCAATCTCTTTGCCTTTGCCGTTTGGAATTACAACTTCAATAGGACTGCCTTCTAGTCCTGTAAAGCGTTCTTCAATAACTGCTGAAGCAACAGCTGCTGGATCAGATTTTGGAAGTACGCGCGCATCAACTTGCGCAAAAGCGATGTTAGAAATTGGCGCAGCAAGAACACCAAGAACGAGTAGTGATGCAATTACAACGGGAACAGGTCGTTTCATTACAGCGCGAGCCGTATGTGCCCAGCGTCCATCTTCGGAAGGAGCGATACCTGCTTTGCGGATAACACCTTTATCGACCTTGTGACCCAAGATCGCAAGCAAAGCGGGCAGTGGAATAAGTGCGCCAACTACCGCCAAAGAAATAACTGCAACACCCGCGTAACCAAAGGACTTTAAGAAGTTTAATGGGAATAACAAGAGGGATGCCATAGTCACCAAAACTGTTAATCCAGAATAAAAGACTGTTTTGCCTGCTGTTGCAACGGTGGTGACAATTGATTCATCCACACTCTTGCCTGCATGTAATTCTTCTCGGAATCTATTGACGATAAGCAATGCGTAATCGATTCCTAGTCCTAATCCCAATCCCGTAATCAAGTTGAGTGCAAAGACTGAAACATCCGTGAAGAGAGTAAAGAGGAAGATGATAAAGAATGCTCCAAGAATTGCACTAACGCCCACGACTAACGGCATTGCAGAGGCAACCATGGCCCCGAATACAAATAGCATCAGAATAAAAGTAAGGGGGATTGCAATTGCTTCTGCAATTAACAAATCTTCCTTAATTTTACTGTTGATTGCGTGTGTAATAACTCCAGCGCCGGAAGCATAAACAGTGAAGTTACCTTGCTTGCCATCGAATTGTGCTTGAACTTCTTTTCCGATTTTTTCTAGTGACGCCCAATCATTTGAATCTGGATCTGAAAATATGAATAAGAATGCAGCTTTGTCATCAGCTGCTTTCATAGAAGGCGCACCGCCCGTGCTCCAATAAGAGAGCGTGCTGCCAACTTGTGAAACTTTTTTAACCTTAGCTTCAAGTGCTGCAGCCTCTGCAATGACCGCAGGATCATTGACGCTTCGCTGACCTGTATCGATTACCAAAATTGCAGCAGGTTCTTGCACCTTAAACTTGTCAGTTAAGTACTCATAAGCTTTTGCAGAGTCACTATTGAGGTCTGAATACCCACCGCTATCTAGCTTTGAGAATGAGAGTGAGCCGATACCGCCGGCCGCAAGGATTCCGATGATAAAAACAATCAGCACTGACTTCTTACGGCGAACAATGAATCTTCCAAGCCCTGCAAACATGACGCTCCT
>CAZNWM010000004.1:0-30593 GCA_964576975.1 uncultured Candidatus Planktophila sp. | reverse complement strand
ATGAGCGAAATCTTGCCAAATGTTACTTCTGATGAAATAGATCACGAACAAGCCCGTGAAGATGCAAAGCGTGATGCAGAAATAAAAGCGGATAAGCCGCCTCACCACGAAAATTAACTAGTCAGCTTTTGGTGTTGGAGCAGGCGTTGGCGCTGGCGAAGAGTTGCTAGTTGTTGATTTTGCAGAATCTGTTTTGTAAAAACCGGACCCTTTAAACACAACTCCAACAGCCGAGTAAATCTTTCGGACTTCGCCCTTGCACTCTGGGCAGGTGGTCAGTGATGCTTCAGAGAAAGTTTGAAAGGCCTCAAATTCGTGGCCACAGTCAGCGCATGCATATTGATACGTAGGCATCTGACTATTCCTTTCCCGTTTAACGCCCGCTCAAAGTGATTCTGGGGTAGATACCAAGTCTAAAGAAGTGGGAAGATAGATGCGAATTAAAGCGGTGGAAGAGGGGCAAAAATGAAGATCATGCGAGTACTCAGCGTTGCTGTCATTGCGCTCTTTATTGCTACTCCTGCAGCGAATGCGAATTCACTTATCGCAACTAATCCAATGAGTGGAGCGACCCTAACGGTTGCACCAAGTGCGGTCAGTGTTACAGGTCAAGTTCCATTAATCGATGATGGCAATTTAATGGAAGTTACAGATCCGCAAGGAAAACGCGTTGATGATGGCGTGCTCGCAATAGATGGAGCCAGTGCTGTTATTGGATTGAAAACTCTTACAGTCTCTGGCGTTTACACCGTTACTTACGCGCTCTTTGCCGATAACGATATTCCGCTGGAAGGCTCATTTAGATTTACATTTGCTGCGCCAAGTGAAATTACAACACCGCAGCCAATTCCAGTTGAAAGTACTCCTGCGAAAGCTGAAGGAAGCAATTGGGGCACAAACGCATTTGTGATCGGTTTACTTGTTCTTGCCTTCTTTGTTCTAGTTCTCCTATCTCTTTATGCAAGAAAGATTTATAGAGAGAGATGATTTCAGCACTGGTCACAGCCAGTAAATTCTCTGCCACTCTTTCTAGTTTTATTACTATCGGAGCGTTGTTAGCACTCGCTTTCTTGGTTCTAGATAAAGATGGCAAACTCTCAACAAGTGGCTCAAAGATAAAATCAATCATTTCGATTTCTGCATTTGCTTGGTTCTTCAGCAGCGTCCTCAATATTTTATTTACTCTGGCTAACATATTGGGCGAATCTGTAACTGCAGTTTTGGATCCAGCAGTTATCCAATCATTTGTTCTTCAGATAACACTTGGTCAGTACCTGTTTTTTCAGACGCTCATCGCGCTCTTTGTGGCAATAACTTCTCGACTACTTACGTCTTCTGGTTACACAGCAATATTGCTACTCATTTCTCTGATTGCAATTTCGGCGCCAGTGTTTCAAAGCCACTCTGCCTCAAGTGGTTCGCATGCACTAGCTATTGGATCTTTACTCATTCACGTAATCGGCCTTTCTTTCTGGGTTGGTGGTGTCATCGCACTTACATTGCTCAATCAAGATGACCGCAAGATCTCATTGCCCCGCTTTAGCCAGATTGCATTATGGGCAGCAATTGCAGTTGTAGTTAGCGGTGTTGTTAATGCGTCAGCTCGACTTAATTTTGCGGCGGCATGGTCATCTAGCTATGCCTACGTTGTAATTATTAAAGTTCTTATCACTTTTGTCTTACTCTTCTTTGGTTACAAACACAGAAGCTACTTAGCAGCCAAGCCAAGTGTTAATTGGCGAGCAATGACACGATTGATTTCTGTTGAGGCTGCAATCATGATCTTTGTGACAGCGCTAGGTTCATGGCTTTCATCAAATCAACCACCTTCGCGAGAATCAAATGAACCATTTAATGCTGCTCTTTCAATAGCAGGTATGCCAATGCCTGATGCTCCAAACTTGCAACGAATACTCTTTGAATACGATCCAAATGCATTCATGATTGGATTATTGGTTTTAGCTGTTGCGCTATACATAAAGGGTGTTGTGGTTCTCACTCGACGTGGAGATAAGTGGCCTGTAGGTCGCACGATTTCATTCGCACTAGGAATATCAGCTATTGATTTTGCAACCAGCGGCGGTCTCGGTGTTTATGCACACTTTGCTTTTTCTTGGCACATGGTCGCGCACATGGTTCTAGGAATGATTGCCCCGATAGGAATCGTTCTTGGCGCACCAATCACTCTTGCACTTCGCACGCTTCCACAATCTCGTGACGGAGAAGAGTTAGGTGTGCGTGGTTTGCTGATAAAGGCTTTGCACTCTCGGTATGCACGAGTACTCACTAATCCAGTTGTCGCACTAGCAATCTTTGATGGATCTCTCTTTGCGCTTTATTTCACGCCTTTATTTGGCGGGATGATGCAGAGCCATCAGGGTCATTTGTTTATGAACATTCACTTTCTTCTAGCTGGAATTCTCTTTTTCCATGTCATTGTCGGCGTTGATCCGAATCCCAGAAAAGTTCCACACATAATTAGAATTGTTATTCTCTTCGCCGCAATGAGTATTCATGCGTTCTTCTCAGTGGCACTGATGTCTGCAAGCACACTTATTGATGGTGGCTATTTTGAATCGCTTCAACGTCCTTGGTCCTTGGATTTACTTGCCGATCAGCGATCAGGCGGTGCCATCGGATGGGCAATGGGCGAGATTCCAATACTTATTGCTCTCGTTGCTACATTCATCCAGTGGATGCGCGATGATTCACACGAAGCAAAACGGATCGACCGCAATACAGCCAGAATGGCAGCACTTGGCCAACCGGATGAACTTGCGCAGTACAACTTGTATCTCAGTAAGTTAAATAAGAATGATAGAGAGGCAAATCAGTGATGGATTCACTTTATTCATTGCCAAGTGAATACGAAGAGCTGCGCCAAAGTGTTCGCGCACTCTCACAAAAAGAGATTGCGCCTCATGCAAAAGCCGTTGATGAAGATCACCGTTATCCAATTGAAGCAGCGCAAGCACTTGCTAAAGCCGGATTATCAGCAGCGCATGTTCCAACAGAGTTTGGTGGCGATGGAGCAGATGCTCTCGCCGTTGTTCTTATCATTGAAGAAGTTGCGCGAGTGTGTGGATCTTCATCCCTTATTCCAGCTGTAAACAAATTAGGTTCAATGCCACTTATCTTGGGTGGAAACGAAGAACAGAAAAAACGTTGGCTAACGCCACTAGCGCAAGGAAAAGGTTTTTCATATTGCTTATCCGAATCCGAAGCAGGATCGGATGCTGCCTCACTTCGCACAAAGGCAACAAAGACGGGCGACAAGTGGGTTATAAACGGAAGTAAGAAATGGATCTCGAATGCAGAGATTTCAGATTTCTATACCGTGATTGCACAAACCGATCCATCTCTAGGCCCAAAAGGAATAACTGCTTTCGTTGTCGAGAAAACAGATGCCGGTGTTTCATTTGGAGCACCTGAGAAAAAAATGGGATTTCGTGGATCACCAACTCGTGAAGTTTATTTTGATAATGTTGAAATCTCTGATGACCGTCGCATAGGTGAAGTCGGTACAGGATTTTCATTAGCGATGAATACTTTGGATCACACTCGGATCACAATCGCAGCACAAGCGCTCGGACTTGCACAGGGCGCACTCGATGTTGCAACTGCATATTCGCATGAACGCAAACAATTCAATAAGCCAATTTTCGATTTCCAGGGTATTCAATTTATGTTGGCGGATATGGCCATGAATATCGAAGCTGCTCGTCAACTAACTTATGCAGCAGCTGTTAAGAGTGAAAATAGCGAGAAGGATCTCAAGTTCTTCTCAGCATCGAGCAAGTGCTTTGCAACCGATGTCGCCATGAAAGTGACTCAGGATGCAGTTCAGGTATTGGGTGGCTACGGATATGTTTCTGATTATCCAGTTGAGCGAATGATGCGAGATGCAAAACTTACGCAGATTTATGAAGGAACAAATCAAGTTCAAAGAATTGTGATGGCTCGCAATTTACCTGTGCGTTAATTTTTTCTAAATCTAACAATCAAATCTGGCGTTGCCGCTGCATCGACTGCAATGTCATGGTCTTCTCTAGGTAACACTTCACTTGTTACTTCACCTGAATGGACCAGTGCGATTTTCCATCCTGACATTGTTGGCAGCGCGCGATCGTAGAAACCGCCACCTTGGCCGAGTCGAAATCCGTCACGATCTATGCGAAGCGCGGGAACGATGACAACATCTATGGCCGGTAGCGGTGAAACTACATCACCAACTGGCTCAAGGATTTTTTTCTTTTCTACAAGTTTGCTCTCGTCGCCATCCCAATAAATCCAATCAATGTGATCGTTATTTACTCGAGGTAGCAACAGAGTTTTTCCAGATTTAATCAATGCGCGATTGAGTTCGACAGTGCTCGGTTCATAACCATAAGACACGTAGCTAGCAATAATTGTGGCCTGCGTTACTTCTGGAGTTGAAAGAACATTTGAATAAACAGCAGGGACGAAAGCTTCACGTCTTTCACGGCGGTACCGCTCGCGAATCTGTGCTTTATCTTTCATCGTAAATCCCCTAGATATCTCGCTTAAACAAGTATGGTGTGATTATGGCAGAGCAGATGCGCGTCGATGAGTTTCTCAGTTCATTATTGGGAATCTGTCATCCACTTGAGCCGCTTGACTTGCCTTTACTGGATGCGCACGGTGCAACATTGGCTGAAGATGTATTTGCAGGAGAAAGATTAGTTCTGCGTGCCAATAGTCGAATCCGATCGACTCAGGTTGGTCTTGCCGCGTCAATTGGGTTAGATCATCTGCCAACACGTCCGCACCCACGCGTTGTTATCTTGTCTGCCGGCCCAGATTTAGTTGAACCAGGGCAATCACTTAAGGCAGAAGAAGAGTTTGAAACAAACTCATGGTTACTTACAACTGCAGTCCGTGAAGTCGGTGCAATTGGTTATCGCGTACATTCAATTCCTGATGATGAAGAAGAGTTATTGGGTGTTATCGAAGATCAATTAGTACGAGCAGATTTGATAGTCATTAGCGGTGAACGCAATGATGATTCTTTCGATTTGATCACACGCACACTTCAAAAAATGGGCGAAATAAAGACAGTTGATTTAGCGATAGAAAATAGTGGAAGACATAATTTTGGCCAGATTGGTCCGGACAAAACTCCTGTTGTAACTCTTCCAGGAGACCCAATCAGCGCTTACATTTCATTTGAGTTATTTGTTCGCCCAATGATTCGCACAATGCTTGGAGCCGCGACAATTCATCGACCATCGGTGAAGGCAAAACTCGAGAAAGCGATAACTTCTAAATCAGGAACTCGTTCGTATGTTCGTGCAATTCTCTCCGAAGACGCTTCTTCTGTGCGAGCTTTAGAAATCCAAGACGAAATTTCAACACTCTCAGATGCAAACTCCTTTATCGCGCTGAGCGAGAAAGATGAATCCATAGAAGCAGGCGCCTCTGTAAATGTCGTTGTTCTCGAGCGGCGATATATATAAATGAGTGAACATTCCTGGCCGATAACTCTTTACGGTACAGAAATTTACTTAAGGCCCCTTCGTTTGCGTGATAGAAAAAAATGGCTCAATGTCCGTGCTGAAAATCGAGAGTGGCTAACCCCATGGGAGGCAACACTTCCTTTTATCCCTGGCAGTGATGCCGAATCACTACAAAAAGAGCTGCCATCATTTTTTAGATTAGTCCGAACTCTCAACCGTGAGTCACGAGATGTTCGGTCAATTTCATTTGCAATCTGGCATGAGAATCAATTGATCGGACAAATTTCAATGGGTGGAATCATCATGGGTGCTATGCGCGGTGCTCATATTGGATATTGGATTGATCGTGAATATGCAGGACGCGGTTACACCACAGAAGCTGTTAACTTATTGACTCAATACGGCTTTTCTGTCCTGGCTCTTCATCGAATTGAAATAAATCTTCGGCCAGAAAACGCAGCTTCTCGTCGAGTGGCTGAAAAAGCGGGTTATGTATTAGAAGGTGAACGACCACGGTACTTACATATTGATGGAGATTGGCGCGATCATCTTTCTTTCGTAAAAGAGAATCCACTAATTAAGTAGAAAAAAGTTGAGCGAAATGGGTACTTAAATACCCGATAGGTCCGATTTCTCCCTCTATCTTTATACATCATGGCTTCTGGACTTATCTATTTGGCAATCATCGGTATGTGGGTTGCCTATTTTTTGCCGCGATGGGTTCACGACAGAAATGAATTTTCTGGAAAATCAATTGAACGTTACAAAAGCGCACTTCGCGTCGTAGCAAATAGTTCACCTGGTGGAAGTTCTGGATCTGGAGTTATTCACACAGATTTAGATCATGAAGCAAAAGTTGCTCAACGCTTGATGCAAAGAAGAATCATTTTTTCAATCCTAATCATTTCACTCCTTACAACAATTGTTGGTGGTCTTATGAATACAATGAATATCACTTTCGCGCTCATTCCATTTACAGGAATACTTATTTATATCGCGCATGTCAGACGACAAACAATTAGCGAGAAGCTTTACAAACGCAGAATTAAAAACTTACAAAAGAGTCAATCTGGTACATCAAGTACAAATCTCTCTGAAGTTGTCCACCACACTGCACAAAAAGAACACTGGATTCCACTTTCAGAACGTGAACTATCTGGCGTTGTAATTCTTCCTAAAGGTTCTGCTGAAAATCGCGGCGCATGGCAACCAAACGACATTCCTGTTCCAACCTATGTCAACGCGCCGAAAGCTGTCACACCGCGCAGAACTATTGATCTAACTATTCCTGGGCAATGGAGTGAAGAGCAAGAGCGCTTGGCTCGCGAAGCACTCGCGGCAGCAACACCTTCACGAGATCAAGTATTTGATCAAGATTTAGCCGAAGAAGCAGTAGAACGACTTAATCGCTCACGCGCTTCGAACGAATAATCTAGATCCAAGAAGGAAACCACATTCGCATTTGCCATTGTGCATATGTGATTACTTCACCTAGATACAAAGGCAAAAAGTAAACAAAATTAAGGAAAACTACAGCAACAAAGCCAAGGATTATTACTTGTGCGTTTGCAGGATTGCGACTTCTATCTATAAATAACTTAGCGCAATACACAAGTGCCAGGATTAAAAATGGCTCAAAAACTATTGCGTAAAAGCTGAATACAGTTCGATTTTGGAAGAAGAACCACGGTAAATAACCAGCAATAATTCCAAGAAAAATAAAAGTAATTCTGCTGTCAACTTTGCGATGATAAAACTGCCACAGCCAATAACCAATAAGTACTGCAAGTGCAATCGTTGCACTCCACCACAAGACGGGTGTACCTAACGCCAGGACTTCTTGGGCGCAATTATTGCTGCCACATCCTTTTGGAGATTCATAATAGAAAGATGTTGGTCTACCCATGATTAACCAACTCCATGGATTTGCTTGGTATGCATGTTTCTCAACAAGAGATGTATGAAAATCCAGCATCTGCTTGTGATAATAAATCAGCGAACCAAATGGGTTGGATGAATAGTTTCGATTCCATCCACGCTCACTAGTAAACCAACCAATCCATGAAGCTATGTAGATTGAGAGTGGAACAACGCCGAATTGCATAACTCGTGAAATCAGAGTTCGAAGCAAATCTTGTGTCTCTTTTTGTCGGAATAATCTGAACAGAGTTACAAATCCAAATAACGCAATGAAGTACAGAGCACTCCACTTAGTTGCTAGTCCTAATCCAAAAAATATGCTGGCATACCAATACTGTTGTCTAAACCAGAAATATGCTGCAGTTAAGACAAACAAAGTAAGAAAGAGATCCAGAAGAGCGGTTCGCGAATGGACCAAGAGCAAACCATCTAATGCCAATAGTGCTGCTGTAATTGCGGTTAAGAATGGTGAATAAAAGAGTTCATGAGCCAATCGGGCCGCAATAAGAATTATTAGTGTTCCTGCAATCGCTGCAGTGATTCTCCAGCCAAATTCGTTGTCACCAAAGATTCTTATACCTAGTGCAATGCTCCACTTACCAATAGGTGGGTGAACAACAAACTCTGGTTCTGATCCATCTACTTCAACGCCGTATTTCAATAAATCTCTCGCACCATCGACGTAATAAACCTCATCAAAAACAAAGCCTTTTGGGTTGCCTAGATTAATTACACGGAGAAAAAAAGCTCCAACTGCGATGAGTATTGGTGCAACGCTTGCGATCACGGAGATAGCGTATCCGAGCAGAATTACTGAGATGATTACGCCATGGCACTCATATTGGCAGCAACTCCACTTGGAAATCCCAAGGATGCATCTGCACGCCTAATTGATGCAATTGCAACTGCCGATGTCATTGCAGCTGAAGATTCTCGTCGCTTTCATAGATTGGCATCTGATCTCGGCGTTACTTTTGTCGGAAAAGTTATTTCATTCTTTGATGGAAATGAAGAAGAGCGAACGCAAGAAATTCTTGATTTATTAAGAATTGGAAAAACTGTTCTGGTAGTTAGCGATGCAGGAATGCCAACTATCAGCGATCCTGGCTTTAGATTAGCTAGAGACGCATCTGCTGAAAACATCGCACTCCAAGTTTTACCGGGGCCATCGGCGGTCACAATGGCGGTTGCATTATCTGGATTGCCAACAGATCGTTTTTCCTTTGATGGCTTTCCGCCACGCACAGCGGGTGCACGACAAAAATTTTATGAATCACTTCGATTTGATGAGCGCACTCTTGTCTTTTTTGAGGCTCCGCATCGCCTAGAAGAATCACTTACAGATGCGATTGCAACATTTGGCTCTGATCGCAAAGCAGCAATTTGTCGCGAAATGACTAAACACTACGAGCAAACTATTCGTGGGGATTTATCAGAGTTGCTCGACTGGAGCCAAAAAAATGAAGTTTTGGGCGAAATTACTTTAGTGATTGCTGGCGCTACAACTGATGCTAAATCCGTAACAACTGAGGCGATGGTTGCGCGCGTTCAAGAGTTTGAATCTGCGGGCATGGATCGCAAGGGTGCTATTGCTGCTGTGGCTGAAGAATTTTCACTGCCTAAGCGTTCGGTTTATGCCGCCGTTGTGGATGCTAATAAGATGGGCAAATGAGCAACGTGAGCGATAAATCCTTCTATCTCACTACGCCTATTTACTATGTAAATGATGCACCACATATTGGTCATGCCTATACAACAGTTGCAGGCGATGTTCTAACTCGTTGGCATCGCCAACGCGGTGAATCAGTCTGGTTTTTAACCGGCACAGATGAACACGGTCAAAAAGTTATGCGCACTGCAGAACAGAACAATGTTGCACCACAAGAGTGGGTAGATCGATTAGTTGCTGATGCATGGAAACCAAATTGGGAAGCTCTGAACATCGCAAATGATGACTTTATTCGTACAACCGAAAAACGCCACACGGAACGAGTGCAAAAGTTTCTGCAGGGATTAAAAGACTCGGGTCATATTTACTCTGGAAAATACGAAGGCCCTTACTGTGTTGGTTGTGAAGAGTTTAAGTTACCTGGCGATTTAATTGATTCCAATGGTGAAAAACTCTGCCCAATTCATAGCAAACCAATCGAACTAGTCAACGAAGAGAATTGGTTTTTCAAGCTTTCAGATTTTGCTGCTCCACTTATTGAGCACTACAAGAAGAATCCAGATGCATGCCAACCAGAAAGTGCCCGCAACGAGGTTCTCTCATTTCTTGAAGGTGGCGTATCAGACCTTTCTATTTCGCGATCTACATTTGATTGGGGAATCCCAGTTCCTTGGGATACGAAGCAAGTTGTTTATGTCTGGTTTGATGCACTTCTAAATTACGCAACCGCGGTTGGATTAACTGATGCGCCGGATACAACAGGTGGCAAAAAGTTTGCACAAACGTGGCCAGCAGATGTTCACCTAGTTGGAAAAGATATTTTGCGTTTTCACGCAGTTATTTGGCCAGCGATGTTGATGGCTGCGGGACTTGCGGTTCCAAAGAAAGTTTTTGCGCACGGGTGGTTGCTAGTTGGCGGTGAAAAGATGAGCAAGAGCAAGCTCACAGGAATTGCACCAAGTGATATTACGAATCACTTTGGCGTTGACGCATTTAGATATTACTTTTTACGTGCAATTCCATTTGGCTCTGATGGATCATTCTCTTGGGAAGATATGTCGGCCCGGTATACAAGTGAATTAGCGAATGATTTTGGAAATCTAGCTTCTCGTCTTGCTGCAATGATTGAAAAATACTGTGACGGAGTTCTTCCGCAAGTGGCCCACAACAAGGGACTTGAAGATGCACTCTCTCATGCAGCAGCTAAAGCAGATGAGGCAATGTGTGCTCTAGATTTCCAAGGTGGAATCAATGCGATCATGGATTTCTGTAAACGAGTAAATGGCTATGTAACTGAAAAGGAGCCATGGATTCTTGCTAAAGATCCAGCAAATAAAGTTGCACTTGAAGAAGTTCTTTACAACACTGCCGAATCATTGCGTGCACTCGCTGTATTACTTAATTCAGTTATGCCAGCAACGTGTGAAATTCTGTGGCAGAGCCTTGGTGCCCAAGATGTTCTGGGAGATTTAGGATCACAAAAGATTTCAAACGTTGCAACGTGGGGTCAGTTACCAGCTGGAGCACGCGTGACAAAAACTCCAGTGCTCTTTCCACGTCTTGAATCTGCTGAGTAAATTCTGTGGCAGATCGTCATAACCGCGACCTAGATCGTGTTCCTGCTCCACAACCCGAACCACTTCCGGTTCCAACTGTTGATGCACATGCACATTTAGAAATCGTTACAAACTCAGCACCTGATTCAGCAGAAGTTGGCAGAGTTTTAGATGATGCTCGAGCTGCCGGAGTCGATCGCGTTGTGCAAGTTGGTTATTCAGCAGAACAATCACAATGGTGTGTAGACGCTGCCGAACACTGGAAAGGCAGAGTTCTTGCAGCAGTTGCACTACATCCCAACGAAGCTCCAGTTGTTGAAGACCTAGAACACGATTGGTCCATCATTGCAAAGCTTGCAGAGCACCCTCGCGTCCGAGCAATTGGCGAAACTGGTTTAGATTACTTTCGTACACCGCCAGAGTTACGAAAAAAGCAACAAGAATCTTTTAAGTGGCACATTGAGTTGGCTAAGAAGCACAAGAAGGCACTCGTAATTCATGACCGTGATTCGCACGAAGATGTTCTATCAATACTGCTTGAAGTTGGCGCCCCTGAAAAAACTGTTTTTCACTGCTACTCAGGTGATTTAGCAATGGCGAAAATCTGCGTCGACCGGGGATACGTTCTTTCCTTTGCTGGCACTCTCACTTTCAAAAATGCTCCTCAGTTACGAGAGGCTGTAAAAATTGTTCCGGATGATCAGCTATTGGTTGAAACCGATTCACCATTTTTGGCACCGATGCCACATCGCGGAGCACTCAATACACCAGCACAAATTGCCAACATCGTCCGCGCAATGGCTGATGAAAGAGATGTTAGTGATGCCGAACTTGCCACAACGCTTAGCAATAATGCTGAACGTATTTTTGGTTCATTCGTATGACTTTGCTTGGAGCCGCAGAAATTCGTGAGCTGGCACAAGAATTAGGAATCAAGCCAGCAAAATCACTTGGACAAAACTTTGTCATCGATGCAAATGTCTGCAGAAAAATTGTTAGAACCGCTGGGGTCACAAGTTCAGATGTCGCGCTAGAAATTGGACCTGGATTAGGTTCGCTGACACTTGCTCTTTTGGAAGAAGCTAAATCGGTAATCGCTGTTGAAATTGATGAACGATTAGCAACGCGATTGCCGCAAACTGTTCAGTCACATAATGAGAGCAGCGCAACATTTAGCGTGATCCATCAAGATGCTCTTGCATTGAAATCATTACCCGAGGCTCCTACGGTTCTTGTTGCGAACTTGCCTTACAACGTCTCAGTCCCGGTGTTGCTTCATTTACTTGAGATTTTTCCAACTCTCAAATCTGGAGTTGTAATGGTTCAGGCAGAAGTTGCAGATCGCTTGGCTGCTAAGCCAGGAACTAAGGATTACGGAATTCCATCTGTGAAAGCTGCATGGTGGGCAGATCTACACGGCGCTGGTTCTATTTCACGTTCTGTTTTCTGGCCTATTCCAGGGGTAGATTCAAAACTAGTTTCATTTACGCGTCACCAACCTTTAGGTGATGAAGCATTGCGTCAAAAAGTTTTTACATTAATTGATGCAGCCTTTGCTCAACGCAGAAAGATGTTGCGCTCGGCACTATCAAGCATTTATGGCTCATCAAGTGCTGCTGAAAAAATTCTGATTCAGGCAGGCATAGATCCGACACTTCGCGGCGAATCTCTCTTGGTTAATGATTTTTGTGCAATCGCACGATTAGGGTTTTAACGTGCCAATCAAATCCGTAACTGTTCGAGTGCCTGCAAAAGTTAATTTGCAGCTCTCCGTGGGTCCACGCGAATCTGATGGGTACCACCAACTCGTCACGGTTTTTCAGGCAATTTCTATTTTTGATGAAGTAACAGTGAAGATTGGCGAGCAGGGAACCGGAATAAATCTAAGCGTTTCCGGTGATCAAATACATGGAGTCCCAACTGATTCCACCAACCTCGTTGTAAAAGCAATCGAGTTAATAGCCGATAAATTCGAGTTAGATATTGATGTCAGTGTTGATATAAAGAAATCAATTCCAGTTGCCGGTGGCATGGCTGGTGGAAGCGCAGATGCTGCTGCAGCGATCGTTGCAATTGATGAGTTGTATAGCCTTGAAATGACGCGCGAAGAGATGCATTCGATTGCAGCGCAACTAGGAAGCGATGTTCCATTTTTATTAAGTGGTGGAACTGCAATTGGACAAGGCAGAGGCGATCAACTCACCGCAGCTTTATCGCGCGGCACCTATCACTGGGTTCTGGCGCTTTCTAGTGTTGGACTCTCAACACCTGCTGTCTACAGTGAATGTGATCGATTGCGTCAAGGATTAGATATCAGCGATCCACAAATAAGCGATGCCTTAATGCAGGCACTATTAACTGCGGACCCAGCAAATGTTGGTAAATTATTGGTTAACGATTTACAGCCAGCCGCATGTTCACTTCGCCCTGCACTTCGATTAATCCTCGATGTTGGTCAAGAGTACGGAGCACTCGGAGCCATTGTTTCTGGCTCTGGACCAACAGTTGCATTCTTAGTCTCTGATGAAGAACATGGTTTGGATTTAGCGGTCGCATTAAGTGCATCTGGAGTTGTTGGAAGCGTTACTCGTGCATTTGGCCCCGTGCACGGTGCAAAAGTTATTGACTCACATTAAATTTCGTCTTCAAATTGCGCAGCAATGAGGCTGAGTAATCGAGCGAGTTCCTTCTTCTCTTCACTTGATAACGGCGCTAAGAAATTTCTTTCGCGGCCCAATAACTCTTCCATTGCAGCATCAACGGCTCGCACTCCAGCTTTTGTTAGCGTTACTAATGAACCACGACCATCGCTTGGATCCGGCTCTCGTGTAATCAAATCGAGTTCTTCTAAACGGTCTAAACGATTTGTCATAGTTCCACTTGTTACAAGTGTTTCTTGCATAAGTTGACTTGGCGAAAGTTGATATGGAGCACCTGCACGACGAAGAGATGCAAGAACATCAAATCCCCACGTATCTAAATCTGCGAATGCATTACGTCGTTCTATATCTAAGTGACGTGAAATTCGTGTGATGCGGCTGAGGACTCCAAGTGGAGATAAATCCAGATCTGGTCGCTGTGCCTTCCAGGCGGCGATGAGGCGATCTACTTCATCACGCATTTTCGCCCCACTTTCTAAAAGTATTTATTAAAATTTCTCGCGTGAGGCAACTTTAGTGGTCGAAAGTACTAGTGCGGATAAGGGAGAATATGGGTTCCGCCATTGTGTAGTGGCTAGCACATGGGCCTTTGAAGCCCAGGGTCCAGGATCGATACCTGGTGGCGGAGCATGACGCCACCAAAGGGCACCGACTCATTACTTGAGTGCGCGATTATCCTTGCCGCTGGCGAAGGAACGCGAATGAAATCTTCGCTGCCAAAAGTTTTGCACGAAGTTGCTGGTCGCACATTAGTCGGACATGTTTTGCATGCAGTACATGGCTTATCACCACAACAGATTCGAGTTGTTGTTGGTTCTGGCCGCGAAAAAGTAGAAGAACACATTTCTTCAATTTCGCCAAAGGCCGAAATAGTTTTTCAAGAAAAACGTGGTGGTACAGGTCATGCAACGCAGTTAGCACTCGAAGGTATTTCGCCTAAGGGATCTGTACTCGTCTTAGCTGGAGATACTCCATTGCTCACAACGCAATCTCTTGCGCAATTAATCTCTTTCCACAATAACGGTGGATTTAGTGCATCAGTAATGACGGCAGAACATCCAGATCCAACTGGCTATGGTCGAATAATTCGTGCTGATGATGGCTCACTTCTACGTATCGTCGAAGAAAAGGATGCAACGGAGTCAGAAAAAATCATTTTTGAGGTCAATTCAGGTGTTTACATCTTCAATGGCGCACTACTGACATCGGCGATTACCAAGCTCACGACAAGCAACGCACAAGGGGAGCTGTATTTAACTGATGTTCTAGAAATTATGCGCCAAGCAGGTGGCGATGTAGCAGCAGCGCTCATCGATGATTATGTAGAAACTCTTGGCGTCAACGACCGCGAACAATTGGCTGAAAGCGGCGCCTATCTGCGCGATCGCATTAACAGCGATTTAATGCGCGAAGGCGTAACAATTACAGATCCGACAACTACATGGATTGATGCAACTGCCAGTATTGAAAGTGATGTCACGATTCACCCAGGATCTGCAATTCTTGGAAACACAACAATTAAATCTGGCGCAGTAATTGGGCCACGCACAACACTTCAATCATGCTCTGTGCTTGAAGGCGCTCGCGTTATCGAATCCAATTGCCAAGAAGCAGTGATTGGAAAAGAAGCGAGTGTGGGCCCTTATTCATACTTACGAAAAGGCACAGTGCTTGGCACAGGTGCAAAAGCTGGAGCATTCGTTGAAGTGAAGAATTCAACAATAGGTGACGGTTCGAAAGTCCCACATCTTTCCTACGTTGGTGATGCAAAAATTGGCGAAGGTACGAATATCGGCGCAGCAACAGTGTTTGTTAATTACGATGGTGTTGAAAAACACGAAACAATCGTTGGCGATCACGTTCGAATTGGCAGCGATTCGATGTTGATTGCACCAGTAACAATTGGTGATGGGGCTTACACCGCAGCAGGATCTGTGATTTCTGAAGATGTCCCACCTGGAGCAATTGGAGTTGGTCGATCACGCCAGAGAAATGTCTTAGGCTGGGTCTTGCGCAAACGTTCTGGCACAAAATCTGCCGAAGCTGCAGCGCGTCACACTGGCAGTGAAAACGGACATAAGAGAGGCTAAGCCCCATGAGCGAACTCCGTCTGGCATCTGAAAAACGGTTAAGACTTTTTTCAGGCCGCGGATTTCCGGAGTTAGCTGAAGAAGTTGCACAAGAACTTGGTGTTCCAATTACACCAACATCTGCATATGACTTTGCAAATGGTGAAATTTTCGTTCGCTTCGAAGAGAGCGTGCGCGGTTGTGATGCATTCGTATTACAGAGCCACTCTGCTCCAGTAAACAAACAAATCATGGAACAACTCATCATGGTTGATGCGCTAAAGCGTGCATCTGCAAAACGAATTACAGTTGTTGCACCGTTTTATGGTTATGCCCGTCAAGATAAGAAGCACCGTGGACGTGAACCTATCTCTGCACGCTTGATGGCAGATTTGTTTAAAGCAGCGGGTGCGGATCGTTTAATGGTTGTAGATCTTCACACTTCACAAATTCAAGGATTCTTTGATGGTCCAGTGGATCACTTATTCGCACTTCCGATGCTCGCCGATTATGTTGGTTCAAAAGTTGATCGCTCACGACTCACAATTGTTTCTCCTGACTCCGGTCGAGTACGCGTGGCAGAACGTTGGTCAGATTTACTGGGTGGATGCCCAATCGCATTTATTCACAAAACACGCGATCCACGCATTCCAAATGAATCAACAACAGGTCGCGTAGTTGGTGATGTTGAAGGTCAGACTTGCGTCGTTATCGATGACATGATCGACACCGCCGGCACAATTACAAAAGCTGTTGACGCACTCTTTGAAGCAGGCGCAAAAGAAGTAATCATCGCCGCTACTCACGCAGTCCTGTCAGGACCTGCAATCGAGCGACTTAAGAATTCTCGCGCAAGTGAAGTTGTCATCACAAATACTCTTCCAATTTCAGAAGATCAAAAGTTCGACAATCTCACTGTTCTCTCGATCGCACCGCTTCTTGGTCGTGCAATTCGAGAGGTCTTCGAAGATGGTTCCGTAACCAGCCTCTTCGATGGCCATTCATAAGCGCGATTTGCCACACTCCATAACCCTTCGCTAATCTTTGCCTCGTTCCGGCGAGGGTTTTTAACTTCCGTTATCGACGGTGCAGGTAAATGCTCCTGCTGGGACTTTTGTGAAGTAACCGAAAGTTTTACCTAACAGGGAGAAATTAAAATGGCTGAGATCACCATCAACGGAATTCGTCGTACTGAATTCGGTAAGGGCGCATCACGTCGTGCACGTCGCGATGGTCAAGTTCCAGCTGTGATCTACGGTCACGGAGAGAAGCCAGCACACATCACTCTTCCAGCACGCGAGCTTGGCGTTGCACTAAAAACTTCGAACGTTCTTCTCGACATCGTTGTAGATGGTAAAACAGAACTCACACTTCCAAAAGCAATTGTGCGCCATCCGATTAAATTAACTCTTGACCATGTTGACCTTGTCATTGTTCGCCGCGGTGAAAAAGTTGTCGTATCTGTTCCTGTTCATACATCAGGTGAATTCGACCGCGATGGAATTCTTGAGCACGTTAACAACACAATTGAAGTTGAAACAGAAGCAACATCTATTCCTGCATTCCTAGATCTTGATCTCACAGGTTTAGCTGCCGGTGATTCAAAGTATGCATCTGATGTTGTTCTGCCAGCAGGTGTTGAACTTATTTCTGATCCGAAGATGATTGTTGTTCACCTTTCAGAGCGTTCAACAGCAGTTGAAGAAGTTGCTGCACCTGCAGCTGATGCTGCTCCAGCAGATGGTGCGGCTGCAGCACCTGCTGATGCTGAGAAGAAGGATGCTTAAGCACTAACCTTGCTTCATGGTTTGGTTAGTAATTGGACTCGGTAATCCCGGTCCGGAATACACAGCAACGCGCCATAACGTTGGCCAAATGGTTGTTGATGAACTAGCTAAGCGTTACAAAGTTAAATGGTCTTCTCATAAATCTCGTACAGAAATTGCTGCATTCAAAATTGGTGTTGGCGATAACGCGCACTCTGTAATCATCGCAAAGTCCAAGAGTTATATGAATGAAACTGGCGGCCCTGCTAAAGCACTCGCTGCTTTCTATAAAGTCGAACCAGATCATGTCATCGCTTTGCATGATGAGTTAGATATTCCGTACTCAGCAATCCGTTCAAAAATTGCTGGTGGCGACAACGGTCACAATGGTTTGAAATCCATGACTTCTTCCTTTGGAACCGCCGAATATTTTCGTGTGCGCCTCGGTATTGGTCGGCCAATGGGCTCACAAGATCCAGGAGATTTTGTCTTAAAGGCATTTTCTTCAGCTGAGAAGAAAACTCTGCCCGAGTTTATTGAACGTGGATGCGATGTTGTTGAATCACTGATTATGAATGGTTTAGAGCAAACTCAATCGCGCTTTAATAGTTAAGAATCAGCCAGTATTTCGAAGTCCTGCAGCAACACCATTAATTGTTAGCAACAATGCTCTTTGCAGAGTTGGATCAACTTCTCCCTTGTGATCACGAACGCGCTCAAGCAGATTTACCTGAAGCAAATGCAGAGGAGCAAGATAGGCATCACGAACCTGCAGAGTGCGAGCCAGAATTGGCTGATCGCCCAGGAGTGAATCTTTCTTTGTGACCTTTAGAATTTCTTCGCAAGTCAACTTAAATTCAGCAGCGATTACATCTAAGAAGTGGTGTAACTCTTTTGGAACGAGTGCTTCTACGTATCGTCGAGCCATCTCTAAATCTGTCTTTGCGAGCGTCATTTCTACATTGCTAATAAATGTATGAAAGAAGTGCCAATTCTGAAGCATCTCTTGAATAACATCAGATTTTCCGGCTTCACGAGCAGCCTTTAATCCGCTTCCCACACCAAACCAACCAGGAACAATTTGGCGAGATTGAGTCCATCCAAATACCCATGGAATAGCGCGCAAACTATCTAATCCGCCCGCAGCATCTGGTCTGCGTGAAGGACGAGAACCCAACATCATTTCTCCCAGTTGTTCTACCGGAGTAGATGCATAGAAATATGCAGGCAAATCTGGATGATCAACGAGTGAGCGATAAGCAGTAAAAGAATTCTCGCTAATCAAATCCATGCATGCGTTCCACTTTTCTAAGCTTTCACTGCTTTGACGAGGTGCGCGGTTTAGAACTGTTGCCTCAAGAGATGCTGCAAGCATCAATTCAATATTTTCGCGCGCAAGTGATGGCAATGCGTATTTGTCGCTGATGACTTCGCCTTGTTCTGTCATTTTTATCTGTCCATCAATCGAACCCCAAGGAAGGGCTACAAGTGCGTCATATGTTGGACCGCCGCCACGACCAACAGAACCACCGCGACCGTGGAAGAGCCTTAACTTAACTCCATGTTTGATTGCAACGTTACGCAATCTTCTTTGAGCGCGATGAATTTCCCATTGACTTGTTGCAATACCAGCATCTTTATTTGAATCCGAATAACCCAACATAATTTCTTGTACGTTGCCACGAAGCTCGACAATCTTTCTGTACCCAGGATCACTGAGCAGGGTCTCAAGAATTTCTCCTGCCGCACGCAATTCGGCAACAGTTTCGAGCAACGGAGCAAATCCAATAACAGCACTTGAATTCGCAAGATCAACAAGTCCTGCTTGTTTTGCAAGTACAACTGCTGCCAGTAAATCATCGGAGCCTTTAGTCATAGAAACGATATAGGTTTCAATTGATTCAGGGCCAAATCGCTTGACGATATCAAAGACTGCAGTGAAGGTATCTAGAGTCTTTTGTGCACGTTCATCGCACTTTTTGAAATCTAATTTCTTAGTTGATGAGAGCTCACTAGAAAGTATGGCAAAGCGTTCTTCATGGTTCTTGCTCTTGTATTCATCTCCATATGCAAAGGCAAGCGTGTGGTGATGAGCATCTGAGTGCTCGCGAACATCCAACGTCGCATGCGTTAAACCGAATGCAGAAACGGTGCGCATTGTTCGCTCTAGCAGTCCTGTTGCCATTAACTCGCCGCGGTTTTCCAGTAATGAATCGCGCATTAATGCGAGGTCAGCCAATAACTCAGATGTGTTGTCGTAATCGCGGTGTGCAATGTGTTTCCCACCTGATGCATGGCGATTTCTGGTAAACGCTAGTCGATGCACAATTGCAGTTGCCTTTAGACGATATGGCTCCTGAACATTTAGTCGTTTAAAGCGCTCTTCAAATTCAGGAATATGTTTGAGATCTTCTTCTACTGAATCTAACAAAGCTTTGCTGACACCTGTGATGCGAGTTGAAACAGAGAGCATCTGGCGTAATTCATCCATTGCCGCAATCGTTACGCGAATGGCGTGACCAACTTGTAAGAGCATGGCGGATTCAGTGATTGAAGCTGTGATGTTTGGATTGCCATCTCGATCTCCACCAATCCAACTGCCGAATGAGATTGGTCGTGCATCCAATGGAAGTTCAACACCAAGTCGCTTTATTTCATTCTTAAAATCACTTAATACTTCTGGAATAGTTAACCTAAACAAATCATCAAGGTAATAGAGCGCATTCATGGCTTCATCAAGTGGCTCTGGTCGACCAAGGCGTAACTCATCTGTTTGCCAAAGAACATCGATAGTTTCGGCTAGTTGATCACGTTGCGTATCAGTGCTTGGTTGATCAAGGAGTTTGGCAACTCTTCCTAATTTGTTTAGAACAGAACGACGTGCAGCCTCCGTTGGGTGAGCAGTAAATACTGGACGCACCATCAGTTCGTTTACCCAGCGTGTTAAATCTTCGGTTGAGAACTCGTGCCCAGAAACTTTTGCACTTTGAGCTGCAGCAATCTTGTCGACGGCTTTTGCCATCCATGATCCACCCTGTGCTCGTGCATCTGCTAAAACTCTCGCGCGGTGAACTTGCTCGGCAACATTTGCTAAGTTGAAATAAGTACTAAACGCACGCACAAGTTGAACTGATTGTTCAATTGAAAGCTTTGATAGAAGCTCATCCCCGCCACCATCTTTAACAGCCTTACGAACAGCTTCAACTAATTCGAGTAACTCTTGTCCTTCTTGGCGAACAAGTGATTCACCCAATAAGTCCCCAAGTTTTCTAACATCGGCGCGCAAACCAGCGCCATCGTTGCCGATAGCTATCGAGGAATCTTGCGAAGACATTGGCTAATCATGGCAGGTTCATCTGCCTTAGACTTGCCCTATTAAGCCCCCTCCGTCTTTTCGGAGTTGGGGCCTAAGGCGTTTTCTCAATAGTTGATACGGCGCAAAGAAGGGAGACCGATGAAATTCGTGCGCGATGCGTTAGCGGCTGACTCACATATCAGTAGCGCTCTCGACTCAAAAAAACGAATCATCGCACCTTCGTCTCTGCATCCATTCCTTGCAGCAATTAGAGCAAGCGAGCGACCATTATTAATAGTCACAGGATCGAGCAGAACCAGTGAAGATTTAGTAAATGATTTACGTGAATTACACGAATGCGTATTTGAATTTCCCGCTTGGGAAACGCTGCCTCATGAAAGATTGAGTCCACGAAGTGACACTGTTGCACAAAGAATTTCTACACTCATTGAACTGAGTAAAAAACAGAGTCAGAACCCAATTGTTGTAACTCCGGTTCGGGGGCTGATTCATCGAATCATTAATTCACTGGCACAAGCACCGGTACGTGAACTTAAAGTCGGGGGACAATGCGATTTAAAGGAACTCATAGATCATCTCGGTGAACTTGCTTATCAACGTACTGATTTAGTTGAACGACGTGGAGAGTTTGCAGTTCGTGGTGGAATCGTTGATGTCTTTTTGCCTCTTGCCAAACAACCTGTTCGCATCGACTTCTTTGGTGATGAGATCGAAGACATTAGTTACTTTGATGTGGCAGGACAGAGAACTACGGGGGCAGTACAGACGAGCATAAAAATCTTGCCGTGCCGTGAATTACTTCTCACACCAAAAGTCCAAAGCAAAGCTCGCGCACTTATAGGTGACTTTCCTCAAGCAGCTGAAATTTTAGAGAAGATATCTGAAGGAATAGCCACCGAAGGTATGGAGTCATTTATTCCATTACTGGTCGATGCGAATCAAAGTATTTTGGATCGAATGCCAAAGAACACCGAAGTTATCTTCATAGATGAAGAACGAATTAAGTCCAGAGCCGCAGACTTACTTGCAACAAATGAAGAGTTCTATCTTGCTTCGTGGCTCAATGCAGCCAGCGGTGGCACAACTCCACTACATAGCGGAGATGACACATACATGACGTGGGACGAGCTGCACTCACAGATTGATAAGAACCAATTGCAGCAGCGAAGTTTTAATGTATTTGGTAGCGACCTAGATAAAGATGCAACATTTCTTGAAGCTCAAGCAATCGATCCTTTGCGAGCCAATACAGATCGACTCGTTGAAGAGTTCCGAAATGCGGCAGCAGCTGGCTTTAACTTAACTTTTGCTGCGCATGGTCACGGAATGCATGAGAGATATTCAAACCTCTTCAGAGGCGCAGAAATTTCAGTTCGAGTTGTGACCTCAACAATTGCATTTGGCTTTAGCGTTCCTTCCTCTCGCATTCTCTTTATAACTGAGCGAGATTTGTCTGGCAGTAAAGGTGCGATCAATAACACCGAAAAACTTCCTTCAAAACGTAAAACTGCAATCGATCCACTTGAATTAAAAACTGGAGATTTTGTCGTTCATGAGCAGCACGGAATTGGTCGATACATTGAATTGGTTTCAAGGAGCGTTGCTGGAGTAACTCGCGAATATCTGGTCCTTGAATACGCATCAGCCAAACGCGGGCAACCAGGGGATCGCATATTTGTTCCTACAGATTCATTAGAACAAGTAAGTAAGTATGTCGGTGGTGAAACACCAACGGTTCATCGAATTGGTAGCGGTGAATGGCAGAAGGCTAAAGGTCGCGCACGTAAAGCAGTGCGCCAAATTGCTGGAGAACTCATTCGCTTGTATGCAGCGCGTACATCATCACCAGGTTTTGCTTTCTCGGCAGATACGCCATGGCAACGAGAACTAGAAGACTCGTTTGCATACATTGAAACTCCGGACCAACTTTCTACAATCAACGAAGTCAAAGCGGATATGGAGCGCCCGTATCCAATGGATCGAATCATTTGTGGAGATGTTGGTTATGGAAAAACAGAGATAGCGATTAGAGCAGCATTTAAAGCAGTCCAAGATGGAAAACAAGTTGCGGTACTAGTTCCTACAACTTTACTTGTTCAACAACATACAAAGACATTTGAAGAACGTTATTCAGGATTTCCAATCAAAGTAGCTGGATTATCTAGGTTTAATACAGCTAAAGAGAGCAAAGAAATATTATCTGGTGTTGAATCTGGAACATTTGATGTTGTGGTCGGAACGCACCGAATACTTTCAAACGATGTGAATTTCAAAGATCTTGGACTTGTAATTGTCGATGAAGAGCAGAGATTTGGTGTTGAACAGAAAGAATCCCTCAAAAAGCTTCGCACGACGGTAGATGTTTTAGCCATGTCTGCAACGCCAATTCCTAGAACTCTGGAAATGGCAGTAACCGGAATTCGCGAAATGTCTACGATCACAACTCCACCCGAAGAGCGTCATCCAATCTTGACTTATGTTGGTGCGCGAGATGATGCACAAATTACTGCTGCCATTCACCGCGAGTTATTACGTGATGGACAAATTTTCTATATTCACAATCGCGTCGAATCAATTGATCAGGCTGCACAGAAAATACAAAAACTAGTCCCAGAGGCACGCATTCGAATTGCACATGGGCAGATGAGTGAAGGCGCTCTCGAGGACGTCATCCTTGCTTTTTGGAATCGGGATTTTGATGTTTTGGTTTGCACGACAATTGTTGAGAGTGGGTTAGACATTGCAAATGCAAATACCTTGATTGTAGAAAGAGCGGATCTTTTTGGTCTTTCTCAACTTCATCAATTACGTGGCCGAGTTGGGCGTGGTCGTGAACGCGCATATGCGTATTTCTTATTTCCACCAGATCAACCACTCAGTGAATTAGCACATGATCGATTAAAGACAATTGCAGCAAATACCGAACTCGGCGCAGGAATGCGAGTTGCACTTAAGGATCTGGAAATTCGTGGCGCTGGAAATCTATTGGGTGGAGAACAATCGGGACATATTGCTGATGTTGGATTTGATTTATATATGCGCATGGTTGGTGAAGCTGTTCACGAATACAAATCTGGAATTATCGAGAGCGCCGAACCAAATCACGAATGCAAAGTTGAGTTACCAATAAATGCTCACCTTGATGCAACTTATGTTCCGGGTGAAAGATTACGACTTGATTTGTATCGTCGACTTGCTGATGTTCGAAATCGTGAAGATGTTGTTGCCATCGAAGAAGAGTTAATTGATCGCTTTGGTGCTTTGCCGGAGGAAGCACAAACACTTTTGGGAGTTGCCGCACTTCGCGCTTTTGCTAAGAGCATTTCACTTCGAGAGGTTGTCGCACAAGGAAAGTTTGTTCGCTTATCTCCCATGAACTTACCTGAATCAAAGCAACTCAAATTGGCACGGATGTATCCCGGGTCTCTGTATAAATCCGCATCATCGACAGTATTGGTGGCTTTACCGAAGAGTTCTGCGTGGAATCCGTCAGAAAGTACCGCCCCAATAGTGGATACTTCTCTTCTGGCTTGGGTAACACAGGTCGTTACCGAATTAGCACCAACGTCGAAAGGCAGTTCAGAGTGAAAAAAGTTATTTCTATTGCGGCCATTTCAGCAGCACTATTGCTAACTGGCTGTTCGCAAGTGAGCTCAGCTGCTTCAGTTGGTTCGGTAAAGATTTCACAGGCAACAGTTCAATCAAGCATTAATGACATCATGTCTGAACGAAGCAAAGTTGATTCTTCTCAGATGCAATTAGAAGTTGGCGAAGATCTCAACCGTTCACAAATGCGTTTTCACGTGCTTTCAGCGCTACTAAATAAAGTTGCCGAAAAACTGAAAATTACAGTTACAAAAGCTGAAATTGATATCCGTAGAGCGAGCATCACTGAACAAGTTGGTGGAGAAGAAGGATTACCAACAGCGCTAGTTGGCGCTGGAATCGCTCCAAAAGATTTTGATCTATATCTTCAGAGCATCATAATTTCTGACAAATTAAGCCAAGCTCTTGAACAATCTGGAATTCCAGCAGACCAAATCGGCACTGCAATTCAAAGACTTGTTGTTGATATCGCTCAAGAAAATAAGGTCACAATTAATCCTCGCTACGGCGCGTGGGATGCAGTAAATGCAGATGTTGTAGCTGCTGATTCAGCAGGTTCTGCTGTGACACCTTCTGATAAGTAGTTAATCAACTTTTTAGGTATGAGCACTTCATACTTGCAACGCTTAGTTGAGGTGATGGATCAACTCCGTTCACCTGGTGGTTGTCCGTGGGATGCCGAGCAAACTCACGAATCATTGATTAAGTACTTACTCGAAGAGTCCTATGAATTCATTGACACTGTTGCAGAATCAGATCGTGCGGGTATGCGTGAAGAACTCGGTGACATCTTGCTTCAAGTTTATTTCCATTCTCGAATTGCGGAAGATCACCCAACTGATCCCTTTTCAATTGAAGATGTCGCACAAGTAATCACGGAAAAACTAATCAGCAGACACCCACATGTTTTCGGCGATAAAAAGGTAAGTGGAAGTCAAGAAGTTGTAGCGAATTGGGAAGAGATAAAGGCGGCTGAAAAAGGGCGAACATCGGCACTCGATGGGGTTGCTCTTTCACAACCTGCGCTCTCACTCATTAATAAATTGTTGTACCGCGCAGAAAAATATGGCGTGGATATCAATACTCCTAGCCATCACACAGATGAAGCTGCTACGCAAGAATCTGTAGGCAGCGCACTTCTCGCTGTCATTGCATGGGCACACAAGAATGGAATTGACCCTGAAGATGCGTTACGCATGCAGAGTAAGCAAATAATGCGAGAGATTGCTCAGCAAGAGTCACGGTAGGATTAGATATTCTCAAGGCGATCTGAAGGAGACTAACGTGGCGCTAATCGATGCACTTGGAGCTCGTGAAATTCTTGACTCCCGTGGTAACCCAACGGTCGAAGTTGAAATTCAATTAGAAGATGGAACACAGGCTCGCGCAGCAGTTCCAAGCGGTGCATCTACAGGAGCATTTGAAGCATCAGAACTTCGTGATGGTGGCAAGCGATATTTAGGTAAAGGTGTTGAAAAAGCAGTCGCATTTGTAAATGGTGAAATTGCTGATGCTGTTATTGGATTAGATGCTCAAGATCAACGCCTTGTTGATAGCGAAATGATTGCCCTAGATGGAACTCCCAATAAATCTCGTTTGGGAGCAAACGCAATTCTTGGTGTCTCACTTGCCGTTGCTAAAGCACAAGCAGAGAGTGCCGACCTTTCACTGTTTCGTTATCTAGGTGGACCAAACGCGCATCTTCTTCCAGTTCCAATGATGAACATTTTAAATGGTGGAGCGCACGCCGATACGAACGTGGATATTCAAGAATTCATGGTTGCACCAATCGGTGCCGAAACTTTCCGTGAATCCCTTCGTTGGGGCGCAGAGATTTATCATGCACTCAAGTCAGTGTTAAAAAAGCGTGGACTTGCAACCAGTGTTGGTGACGAAGGTGGCTTCGCGCCAAACTTAGAAAGTAATCGCGCAGCGCTTGACTTAATTATTGAAGCAATAAATCTTGCAGGATTTAAGCCGGGTAAAGAGATTGCACTTGCAATGGATGTTGCTGCTACTGAATTCCACGAAAAGGGTAAGTACAACTTCGAAGGTTCAACAAAAACTTCTGAAGAAATGATTGCTTATTACACATCTCTCGTGGATGCATATCCACTAGTTTCAATTGAAGACCCACTTGATGAAGAAGATTGGGCTGGATGGCAGTCGATGACAGCATCCCTGGGAAAGCGTGTTCAGATTGTTGGAGATGATTTGTTTGTGACAAATCCTGTGCGTCTGAAAAAAGGAATTGATAGTGACACAGCAAATGCACTCTTAGTGAAGGTCAATCAAATCGGAACTCTGACAGAAACTTTGGACGCAGTTGATATGGCCCACCGTGCTGATTACCGAAGCATGCTCAGCCATCGATCTGGTGAAACAGAAGACACAACAATTGCAGATCTTGCAGTTGCAACTAATTGCGGTCAGATTAAAACTGGTGCACCAGCTCGCACAGAACGAGTAGCAAAATACAACCAACTACTTCGTATTGAAGAAGAACTATCCGACAGTGCCGTCTATGCAGGCCGCGCGGCGTTTCCACGATTTAAGGGATAAGTAATGGCACGTCGTCATCGTTTAAATTTCAATAAACGACGTGGCAATAGTCGCGCACTCGGTTTAGCAACGGTGTTATTTATTATGGCACTGACAATTGCGCCACCAATTAAGCATTACTTCACCCAGCGTGCACAAATTAGCGCACTTAAATCACAAGTCGAAAGCAATAATGCAGCGCTAGAACAAGCGCGCAAAGATTTGTTGCTGTGGCGAGATCCTGAATACATTAAATCTCAGGCACGTGAACGTCTTCACTTTGTATTGCCAGGAGAACGCCAATACATAGTTACAGATTCAAGCGGGCAATACACACAAGAAACTGGGACAACAGTTGCGAGCAAGATTCCAGATGGACAGCCATGGTATGCACGAATGATTGCTTCGATTACGGAAACTCGAAATCAGTGAAGAACGTACAACCCGGAGATCTTGACTGCATTGAATTTCAATTAGGACGAACCCCTAGAGATGTTCATGCAATTGGTTTCCGGTGTGCGTGTTCAAAACCAGCTGTAGTGCAAACTCCGCCGCGCTTGGGTGACGGAACGCCTTTTCCTACTTTCTATTACGCGACCTGCCCGCGTTTAACTGGCGCAATTTCAACTCTTGAATCATCAGGCTTAATGACTGAAATGAATGAACGCCTTACCAATGATCCAGAATTGGCAGCAGCCTATAGAAAAGCCCATGAAGCGTATTTGGCTGATCGCGATTCACTTGGATTAGTCGTTGATGAAGTAGAAGGAATTTCAGCAGGTGGAATGCCAGATCGCGTGAAGTGTTTGCACTCTTTAGTTGCTCATTCACTCTCTGCAGGTCCTGGTGTTAATCCGCTCGGTGATGAAGCCTTAAGTAAATTACCAGAGTGGTGGAAAGATAATTCTTGCAATTCGGAGATGAATGCATGAGAGTCGCTGCAATTGATTGCGGAACCAATTCAATTAGATTGTTAATCGCGGATATCGAAGGTTCAAACTTTCGCGAGGTTTATCGCACCATGGAAATTGTTCGATTAGGTCAAGGCGTTGACCAGAACAAAGCTTTTCACCCCGATGCAATTGCACGCACTCTGGCCGCAGTTGATTTATTTGCTCAAGAAATTTCAAAGCGTGGAGTAGAACAGATTCGTTTCTGTGCAACCAGTGCAACTCGAGATGCAACCAACAGAGAGCTTTTTATCGACGGAGTAAAGGAGCGTCTCGGTATCGAGCCTGAAGTGATTTCAGGTGATGAAGAAGCACGACTCTCTTTCATCGGCGCGACAAAAGAATTCGCTGCAAGCGATGCCCCATTCTTAGTTGTAGATATCGGTGGAGGTTCGACGGAGTTTGTTTATGGCCACTCAGATGTTGAATTTGCAAAGAGCGTTAACATTGGATGCGTGCGTATGACCGAACGCAATATTCACTCGGATCCTCCAACAGTGCAAGAAATTGAAAATGCGCGCAAAGATATTCAAGAAGCAATTGCAGTTGCTGCTTCTACGGTTCCAATTACAAAAGCAAAAACACTTATTGCTGTGGCAGGAACAGCAACATCGGTTGCGGCAAGTGCTTTGAAACTTGAACAGTATGACCGTCACGTTATTCACTTAGCCCGGGTAAGCGCTGAACAAGCACATCATGTTGCAATCACATTTGCTGGTATGAATGCTGAGCAAAGATCTCACGTTGGCTTTTTGCATCCTGGTCGCGCTGATGTATTTGCAGCGGGCTCTCTTGTGCTCTCCGAAATCATGAAGGCAACAGGTGCCAAAGAATTTGTTGCATCCGAGGCCGATATTTTGGACGGCATAGCCTGGTCGCTAGCCAGAAGTTAAGGGGAATAAACCCTGAGGGCTCCCTGTTTTATAGGTGGTTTCTGCGCTTGGGAAAACGGGTAGATTTGCCCACGTTCTAAATACGTGGCCCCTGTAGCCCAATGGCAGAGGCAGAGGACTTAAAATCCTTCCAGTGTGGGTTCGACCCCCACCGGGGGCACGCTTAACTACAAAAGGAGAAATGCACTTAATGCAAAGTTCAAACCCAGTACTCAATCGTTCTTTTAAGAATCCGGGTTATGCAGCAGTTGATCCAAGCAAATTAGAAGATTTGTATAACGCACCGGCAGCATCATCTACTCAGACCGGTCGCATGACTATGGATGATGTCATTACTCGCACAGGAATGTTGCTTGCAGTACTTGTTGTTGCAGGTGGCATTTCATGGACACTTGATTTAGGTGGCGGAATTGTTCTGATTTCATTGCTCGTAGGTTTTGGACTTGCAATGGTCAATACATTTAGTAAGACAATCCGTCCAGGATTAATCCTTGCTTACTCTGCTGTGCAAGGAATTGCACTCGGTGCAATCAGCAATCTTCTCAATAACGCATACCCAGGAATTGCTGGACAAGCAGTTATGGGAACAATCTGTGCATTCGTAGGAATGCTCGTTGCTTACCGCAGCGGACGAATTCGCGTCACACCTAAATTTACAAAGATGCTTATCGGTGCAGCAATGGGTTACTTATTGCTAGGACTTGTAAGCATTATTGGTTCATTCGCCGGACTTGGTGGCGGACTTGGACTATTTGGAATTTCAGGCGTCGGCCCAATGATTGCTATTGCCGGTGTCGCGCTCGCTAGCTTCTTCTTGATTCTAGATTTCGATGCGATCGAAAAGGGAGTTGCAGCAGCAGCCCCAGAACAAGAGTCATGGCGCGCAGCGTTTGGACTAATGGTCACAATCGTCTGGTTGTACATGGAAATCTTGCGACTTCTATCAATCTTGCGCGGTCGCGACTAAATATAAATTACTTACTAGATTGCCCGAGATGCGAAGCCCGCGTCTCGGGCAATTTTGTTGCAACAATAATTGCGGCGGCGATAAGCAGTGCAGTTAATGCAAACGTTGCTCTGAATCCATAGTGGTCGGCTACAAACCCGAGCACAATCGGAGCAACCATCGCGCCGGCATCGCCTGACATCTGAAAGAGCGCAATTACCTGCCCACCTTTACCTTTAAGAACATCTCCCACAATTGCAGATGGGGTAGTTGAAAGAAAAGCTGAACCAAAAGCACCGATAAACATCGATAACAAGAAAACCCAAGGATGAAAAGTTAAGGCAAGTAAGGAAACTGAGACGCCCAAATAAACAAGGCCAGAAATAGCAGCAAACTTGCGACCACGAACATCAGATAGTCGCCCAGCCTTTAATAGATAAATACCCTGCACAACTGCAGAAATCGTAAAACCAAGGCCAAGAAAACTTGCTGAAGATTTCATATCTTCAACCATGAACAACGGAAGTACGGATCTACTCATTCCGAACAGGACCCAGGCGGTCATGAATGAAATAACAAGTGCAATTACATAAGGCTTCATAGCCAGAGCTTCACGGATTGATGTCTTAACTGCAGAAGATTTCTCAGTTGGTCTTGCAGTGAGCACGGAGTTTCTCAGCAAGAAACCTCCAGCAGCACTTGCAATCACAAGCAACCCTGCATAAACCAGCAAGGGTGCACGAAGTGAGATAGCAGTTAAGAATCCACCTATAACTGGTCCAGCCATCATGCCAATGAGAAAACTTCCGTTGTATAAAGATTGCGCACGCGCTCTTTGATCATCACGTACGGCTCGCAAAACAATCGAACCTGCAGCAACTGAAAACATTGAGGAGCCAAGCCCGCCGGCAGATCTAAAGATAAGAAGTTGCGAATAAGTCTGCGCGAGAGCTGCAGCAAATGATGAAACCGCAACAAAAGCAATTCCAACGGTGTAAACCAGTCTTTCACCGAACTTATCGACTAACTTTCCAGAGATTAAGCCTGAGGCAAAACGAGCGAGTGCAAAAGCAGAAAGAATTGCACCAACTTGAGCGTTACTGACTCCGAAAGATTTTGCGAAGAGCGGAATGACTGGAGCGATGATTCCGAAACCGACAGCAACAAAGAAAGACGCAAAAACCATTACGCCAACTTCTCGCGGAAACTCCGCAAAGGGATTGG
>CAZNWM010000003.1:68265-71116 GCA_964576975.1 uncultured Candidatus Planktophila sp. | reverse complement strand
TTAGACATGGGGCTATCTTATGCGTGCGATAAGCAAAAATTGAGAGTATCTTCACGCTAATGAGCAAATTGAGACTTTCCCCAAGCAGGGTGAATGATTTTTCCAATTGTCCGCTGCTCTACAAGTACCGCATTATTGATGAACTACCTGAATCTCCCAGCTTGGATGCTGAACGTGGCACGTTAGTTCACACCGTTTTACATGATCTATTTGAATCCCCGGCAGAATTGCGCACGCTACGGACTGCTGCCGACCTACTGCCATCTAGATGGCAAGAGCAGCTAACGGCGAAGCCAGAGTTAGCCACCATGATTACAAGTGAAAAAGAGTGGCTCGATCGTGCTTCATCTCTGTTGGAAACCTATTTCCAACTGGAAAATCCAACCATCTTTGAACCTACTTATCGGGAACTGCATCTTGAGCAAGACATGACAGATGAAATTTACTTGCACGGATACGTTGATCGCTTAGATGTTGCGCCGACCGGAGAAGTTCGAATCATCGATTATAAAACCGGTAAATCTCCGAAACCTGGGTGGGAAGACAAAGCACTTTTTCAATTGAGGGTTTACGCCTTGCTCTATTGGAAAGAAAAGAACGTTATTCCAAAATTACTTCAATTAATCTATCTAGGTGATTCAAACATTTTAAAAAGCACGCCAACTGAGCAAGAGTTGCTGGCCACTGAGAAGAGTTTGATGAAAATTGCTGAATCTATTCGAAGTGCCATCGAAACGGATACCTGGGTTCCACGGAAATCCAAGCTATGTGATTGGTGTTCCTTTAAATCTATTTGTCCTGCTCATAATTGATGCGCAGACGCTCATAATTCAATTCACTCAGTGAAGAAATAACCCTTAAACGTTCTCGAGGTTCAATCTCGATAAAATGGGGTACTGCTATGGTGAATGCACCGCTTGAAGTTGCTGCTTTCACACCTGTTTGAGAATCTTCAAGAATCAAACAATTTTGAATATCAACCAGAAGCCTGTCAGCTGCCATCAAATAGGCTTCGGGATCTGGCTTTGGGTTTGTAACATCATCGGCTGATATTGAAAAACTAAATGTATGTTCTGGAACACTCTTTAATACTGAATCAACTAGAACTCTGGGACTCGCTGATACAAGCGCCGTTGGAACATTGTTTGCTTGCAAATCCCTCAGCAACTCCAAAGCCCCAGGTAACACGGGAGCCCCGGAACTTAATCTGATGACCATTCTTTTGATAATTGATTGAGTGAAGAAATCGGGCGATTCAATGCTGCCAGCCTTTTCAAACATGTACTTGCCGACTCTGGTGAGTGGTCCGCCGAGACAGTAGTTTTGATCAACTGAGGTCCATTCATATCCAAACTCAGCCATTAACTCTGTTTCAGCCACTAGCCATTGGGGTTCGGAATCTACAAACAAACCATCCATATCGAAAAAAACTGCACTGTAAAAATCGCTCACCCTTAGATGGCCAATCCAAGCAATGTATCTAAGGCTCGAGTTAATTCGCCAGAACTTCCCCCGACTGCGCCGTTTCTGCAATCGCTGATCCAACTATTCAAAATCTTGAACACTTCTTCAGTGTTTAAGTTACTCGATAACGCATTGATTATGTTCTGGATCACGTCTTCAGTCGGTGCACACTCTGTCTGAGAAAGTTGTAGCGTTAAGTCCTCAAGGAAAGACTGCGCCTGTCTAAGCAATTCATCACTCCACATTCTGTTCGTGGCATAATCTTGCATCAAAAGGGCACATCTGATTGCCATGGGATTAACGCCTGATTGCGTCAATGTAGATACAAAGACTAAATTGCCCAAACTTTTGCTCATTTTTTCGCCATCAAGACCGATCATTCCGGTATGCACGTACATGCGAGCAAAATCTTTCCCAGTCGATACACGAGCTTGTGCCGCGCTCATTTCGTGATGCGGGAAAATCAAATCATTTCCGCCACCCTGAATATCAATCAAGAATTCTTCTTTTTCATCTGGTTGGAGATATCCAAGTGCTATTGCGCAGCACTCGATATGCCAACCGGGCCTTCCCTCGCCATGAATACTCGGCCAACCTGGTTCATTCGCTCTTTTACTTAACCACACTAATGAATCCAAAGCATGTTCTTTACCTACACGATTTGGGTCTCCCCCGCGTTCGGCAAAAATCTTGAGGGCTTCGCTATCCGATAAGTGTGATCTTGTTCCAAAATTCGGGTCACTATGCACACGGAAATACAGGTCCTTTTCAACAGAGTAAATGGCACCTGCCTCACGAAGTTTCTCAATCTTCTGCGTTACCAAGCCGATTGCTTCAACCGCTCCAATATATGAATCGGGTGGAATTATTCGCAAAGATGTCATGTCAGAGCGAAATAAATCAATTTGTGAATTTGCTAAGTCTTGCCAGTCAACACCATCGCGATTAGCTCGTTCCAGTAAAGGATCGTCAATGTCGGTAATGTTCTCAACGAATCGAACCTCAGCCTTTGTTGCCCTCAAATAACGGTTCATCACATCAAAGGAAAGATACGTGGCAGCGTGACCCAAATGTGTTGAATCATAAGGAGTTATCCCGCATACATACATGCGGTAGGTGCTCTTAATTGGAAGCTCTTCGATTGATTGAGTCGCTGAATTTAAAAGCTTGAGTGCTGGGAATGTGAATCTCGAATCAATGGTGGGTATGTACACCTGCGGCCATGACTTCATGAATCAATACTAATGCAAGTAGTCCTATGCGATCCTAAAAGGCTGGCCACGGAATTGCAGGCCAATCATGGCTAGGCATAGGAAATGTTCCTGCATCTATCAAATCCCCGATGCGCCTTAGCAAAGCCTTGTATTCATCATCAGTAATTAATGTA
>CAZNWM010000003.1:56945-68165 GCA_964576975.1 uncultured Candidatus Planktophila sp. | reverse complement strand
CCACAATGGTCGCTCCCCCGCAATAGGTTTGTAAATGCACCTAACTTTCTCATTTCCCAAAGAACATTCAGCGAGTAATGTCGCATTTGATGCATCAATTAAGCGACCTGTAACAACCATTTCGCCACGGAGTAAAACTTCTTCATTTGCTGTCATCGGCGATATCCATTTGACCGTGGGCACAAGTGACCGCTTGGATCTATGGGGATGCCACAAAATGGACAAGGTAATCGCCCGGCACTGGCTAAGGAAAGACACCTCTTTGCAAATGCCGCGGCCTGTGCTGGAGCTACATGGACACGAAGCAAATCCACTGATAAATCTTTCTCATCAAAGATAACTTCTTCATCATCTTTATCATCAGATGTAGTCATTTCACGTAACTCATAAATAATCACAGTGTTCTGCGCATCCCAAGCCATGGCGATGACTCCTGCACGGAACTCTTCGAATATAGGTTGTTCTAGCGGTGCATCATCGACTTCGATGGCTTTAATGGACACGGTTGGATCAGATTTCTTTATTTCTCGAAGCATTATCTTTGTGCGCTCTCCGAGTGCAATAACTTGTGACTTATCTACTACGACTGAAACCACTCGAGAACCTGTTCGTGCTTGAATAAAAAAGGTCCGTTCACCCGGAACTCCTACCGTTCCAGCTACAAATCGTTCCACTGGATTGAATTCATAGACAATTGGACTCATTTGCGACCTGATCCTCCGCCGACAAGAGTTTTCATTGAACGAGATTTTTTCGATAGAAAATCGAAATTAGTTGATGAGTCATTGAGATGTAGAAGCCTGAAACTCTTATTGCTGTAATCCAAAACTGAGATCGAGGCGGGATCAATAACAATCTTTTGGAACTTATCTAGTTCTAAATCAAGACAATGTGCGATGATCGACTTAATCACATCACCGTGGCTCACAATGAGCGCTGCCCCACCCTGAGCTTCTTTGACTGCTTTCATCAAAGACTCGTTTGCCCTCTTTTGAACCTGAAGGAGAGACTCTCCATCAGGAAAAACCATCTTGCTTGGCGTTCTCTGAACTATTTTCCACTCTTTCTTCAAAGCAAGTAATGAGAGTTTTTTTCCAGTCCAATCACCATAATCAACTTCGGTGAGACCGTTATCCACAACAAAATCTCTTTCAGCGAGTTTTTGTTCCTTAAGCCATGGTTCCAAGGTGAGTAAACACCTTTCCATCGGACTTATGCGAATGCTCTTAAACTTCAAATTACCCAACCGTGAGGTTAAATCCTTTGCCTGGATTAGACCTTTCTTACTTAACGCTATTCCAGATGCACGACCAGCTAACACGCCCTTTTCATTAGCAATCGAATGGGCATGTCGGAGCAAAATCACTGTGGTCATACAGCAAGGTTATCGGGATTTAGGAATACACACTTGCTAAGGTCACCCCATGCAATTACGACGCGCAGGCAAGAGCGGTCTAATGCTCTCTCGCATCGGTCTGGGAACTATGACCTGGGGTCGAGATACCGACGAACATGAAGCAGCCGAGCAATGCCGAGCATTTCTTGATGCGGGTGGAAACTTTATTGATACAGCAGCTGTTTATGGTGATGGTGATAGTGAACGAGTAATAGGTGGATTAATCGGGACTTTATTTGAAAGAAATGATGTTGTTATCGCGTCAAAAGCAGGAATTAGTTTTCCGCAGGGAATTCGAAAGGTGGATAACTCACGGTCAGCGTTAATCGCTCAGCTGGATGCTTCCCTCCAACGTTTGAACACTGATTATTTAGATTTGTGGCAAGTTCACTCATGGGATCCGGAAACCCCTTTAGATGACACTCTTTCCGCATTGGATTATGCGTACACCAGTGGAAAAGCGCGCTATATAGGAATTTCAAATTTCTCGGGTTGGCAGAGTGCGCATGCAATAACTAGGCAAGAAGTAATCGCAAACAAAGCGCCAATCACAACTATTCAAAATGAGTATTCGCTACTTAACCGAAAAGTTGAAGAAGACATCATTGATGCTGTTGATAAACTAAATGTTGGCTTCTTGGCATGGTCACCCCTTGGCCGTGGAGTTCTCACTGGGAAATACCGCAAAGGAGTCCCTAGTGATTCTCGTGCCGCCACTCCCCATTTCGCCTCTTTTGTTGAACCATATTTATCGGACAAGCATTCGCAAATAGTTGAAGCAGTATGTGTCGCTGCTGAAGGCTTGGGGTATTCACCACTTGAAGTTGCACTCGCTTGGGTTCGAGATTGTGCACACGTTACTAGTGTGATTTTGGGGGCTCGAACAGGAGCCCAACTACGTGGTGCTTTATCTAGCGAAGAAGTAATCCTTCCAGATGTTGTACGCACTGCCCTTAATGAAGTGTCAAGAATTGCTTAGGAAGTTTTCAAGTACATCAACACCAAATTTTATTCCATCAACTGGCACACGTTCATCTACTCCATGAAACAGAGCCATAAAATCTAAATCTGGCGGCAATTTCAGAGGAGAAAATCCGTATCCAACTATCCCAAGTTCACTTAAGGCTTTGTTATCGGTTCCGCCACTCATCAAATATGGAACAGGAATAGCCTCAGGATCGAAAACGAGGATGGACCGATTCATTGCTTCAACTAAGTCGCCTTCGAAATCAACTTCTAAAGCGATGTCATGAGTAATTGTTTCAATTGAGATTTGCGGGCCCACAATATCTTTAATTGTTTGATTCAGTTCATGCTCTAATCCTGGTAAGAATCGTCCATCTATCACCGCATTCGCAGATTGTGGAATCACATTCGCCTTATACCCTGCTTCCAACATAGTTGGATTGGCGGTATTTTGCAGTGTGGCTCCGATCATCCGAGCCATTGGTCCTATTTCTGCTAACAACGGACGTAAATCTTTTTCATCATAAGTTTTACCAGTTGCTTCCGCGATCTTTTTAAAAAGCTGCTTCACGGTTTTCGTGTAACGCTGTGGCCATTCGAAATTTCCTAATTTACTAACTGCCTCGCTAATTCGGGTGATTGCATTCTCAGAATTCATCATGGAACCATGCCCAGCGCGGCCACTAGCACTGAGCTTCATCCAATGAATTCCCTTTTGGGCTGCTTCAATAAAATACAGACGTTTTCCACCGGATACCGTCACTGAGAATCCCCCGACTTCGGAAACAGCTTCGGCACAACCTTTAAAAATTTCGGGATGTTGGGCAACCATCCAACGGGAACCAAAAAGAGAACCTGCTTCTTCATCTGCAAAGAATGCTAAAACTATGTTGCGTGGTGGTTTGATCCCTTTTCTGGCCCACATTCGGAAAATCGCAATAATCATTGCGTCCATATTCTTCATATCTACAGCGCCTCGACCCCAGATCATTCCGTCCTTGATTTCGGCTGAAAATGGATCAACACTCCAATCTTCTGCTGAGGCTGGAACAACATCTAAATGTCCATGTACAACTAATCCCGGGCGGTCTTGATTGCTTCCTTTGATATGCGCAATCACGTTACAGCGACCAGGAGCTGATTCATATATTTTCGAATCGATGCCTACTTCACCTAGTAATTCAACAACCTTGGCCGCTACCGCAGACTCGTCACCTTTCCCATCGCCATAATTAACACTTGGAATACGAATTAAGGTTTGGCAAATAGAAACCGCTTCTGCGTGTAACTCTTCTCGTTCGGCTGCACTTAATTGATTCGTTGACATATGCATAGTCTCTCTCAGAAAGTGCGTTTTTGCTTCCACCAAGGCCCGTTGCTATCGTTAGCCCTCACTCGTCCGGGTGGCGGAATTGGCAGACGCGCTAGCTTGAGGTGTTAGTTCCCGCAAGGGATTAGGGGTTCAAGTCCCCTCTCGGACACAAAAATATGAAACTATGAGCATCGTGAATCTAAGCGATGCTTTGTCTCTTATCCGAGCTATACCGGATTTCCCGCAACCAGGGATTCTTTTTTACGATGTAACCCCATTGCTAAGTGATGCCAACGCCTTCAAAACAATTGTGGCTGCGATGTCAGGGGCAAATACAGATACTGATTATGTTGCAGGAATGGAAGCAAGGGGGTTTATCTTTGCATCAGCTTTATCAATTCATCAGAACGTAGGATTTATTCCGATTCGAAAATCAGGCAAACTGCCAGGCGATACCTTTACTGAAAGTTATGGTCTCGAATATGGAACAGATACTTTACAAATCCATCGTGATTCATGTGCGCCCGGCCAGAAGGTGTTAATCGTTGATGATGTTCTCGCTACAGGTGGAACAGCATGTGCAGCAATTAAACTAGTGCAAAGCACTGGTGGAGTAGTCTCAGAGATTGTCTTCCTTCTAGAAATAGATGCTCTGCATGGAAGGCAGAAAATACTTTCCGAATTTCCAACGATGATAATTCGATCCTTAAAAAGATTCTGATGAGTAAATCAACAACCGCAAAAATCCCGCAAATACAAGGATTACGAGCCCTTGCGGCTTTGTTAGTAACTCTATTTCACGCGAAATGGATTGATGGCGGTTTCATTGGCGTGGACATATTTTATGTCATCAGTGGTTTTCTAATAACTGGCCTACTGGTTCGAGAAGTTGAGCGCAGCGGCACGATTGATTTTAAAGAGTTCTATGCCAGACGATTTAAAAGGTTGCTGCCGACATCTTTTTTCGTTCTTGGAATCACAGCTGTTATTGCTTGGATTTTAATCCCAGGAACTTTGAGAGCGTCGTTGGGACGAGATGTAATTGCTGCCAGCTTATATGTTTCAAATTACTTGTTTGCCTGGTGGCAGGCAGATTATCAAAACCTCGATGCGACACCTTCACCAGTCATCCATTATTGGTCACTCGCAGTTGAAGAACAGTTCTATTTGGTATGGCCGGTTCTGATCTTGCTCTTCTTTACACTGGCAAAGTATTTAAAAAACAAATTAGCAATTACTTATCTTATTGCTCTCGTTACGGCAGCATCTTTTGCTTATTCCATTTATCTAACAGAAACTTCTCCTATTTGGGCCTTCTACTCACTTCCAACAAGAGCTTGGGAACTTGGCTTGGGCGCCCTTTTGGTTCTTGTTCCGCCAGTTAAAACAAGGAAGTTTGTTGGATTAATTGGCTTCGCACTTGTTATGAGTAGTGCCTTTATCTTTAATGAAAGCACAGCTTTTCCTGGAATAAACGCTGCACTTCCCGTTATTGGCACTGCCCTACTCATTGCAACAATCAATTCTTGGCCTCCCTTTCTAAACGATGTGGCAAACAGTCGCTTGTTTCAATGGTTAGGTGAAATTTCCTATCCGCTCTATCTGTGGCATTGGCCACTACTGGTTCTTCCAAGTACCTATTTTGCAAGACCATTGACCGTACTTGAACGTTTGATTGCAATAGCCGCAACGATTTTGTTCGCAGATTTAACACACAGATTTGTTGAAGAACCCTTCAGGCACAAAAAGATGCTTCCTGTGCTGGTTTATCGAAAAGCCGCATATGTAACGGTTGCTTCTGTTTTCATGGGCGTCCTCATCATGTTAACCAACAGCGACTCTATAAATGTATCGGGTGTGAAGGGCAGTGTTTCCTTGGCCCAAATGAAATCCCGTCCACTGATTTACGACGATGGATGTCATGCAAACTATGCTCAAACAGAATCAGGCAAATGTGAGTATGGCCAGTTAGATTCGGAAAAAGTTATGGTGCTGTATGGAGATTCACATGCAGCGCAATGGTTTCCTGCACTACATGAAATTGCGAAAAGATCTGGGTACAAACTAATTTCGCTGACCAAATCTGCTTGCCCATCAGTTGATGTAGAACGCCGTGATCAAGGTGGGTTTAAATCTTCTAGATGCAAGCAATGGCGAGAAAACACAGTGAAACGTATACAGCTGATTCAGCCTGATGTTCTGATTATGAGCAGTTTTCAGCATTTCGCAATGCCACCACAGGTTAAAGATCGTGTGAAGTGGTGGACCGATGGTCAAGAAAAACTTCTCAGTCAAGTTAAAAATTCATCAGAGAAATTAATCTACATATCGGATACACCGCATCCTCTTCGGGATATACCAGCGTGCTTGTCAGATAATCCTATTTCTGAGTGCAATACATCTGAACCTAGCGAGAACTTATCTGTATCAGGATTTAAGAGTATCGACCCGACTCCTTGGCTCTGTTCGAATATCTGCCCAGCGGTGAAAGATGGAGTAGTTGCGTACAGAGATGCCTCTCATATATCCGTAGACATGTCCATTGCTTTGATCCCGAAACTGCAGCAAGCGCTCCGAGATCAGGGCGTGGAGATTTAAAGCTATTGCTGAAATAACCTGCATATTGAGTAAGGCAGTGGCAAGATAACCCCGTGGCCGAACTTATCTATTACTGCGGAACCATGGATAGCGGTAAATCAACGCTAGCTCTGCAAACCGCTCACAATCATCAAAGTCGTGGCCGAACAGGTTTGATATTTACTTCGCAAGACCGAGCGGGATCTGGAATTATTTCTTCACGACTTGGTCTGCAAAGTCCTGCTATTGAAGTATCAACAGATCTAGATATACATAAATTTGTCGTCGACAAGTTATCTCAAGGTTCAAGAGTTGATTACATAATTTGTGATGAGGCGCAGTTTTACCTTCCAGAGCAGATAGAACAGCTTGCAAAAATCGTAGACGGCTTAGGTATAGACGTCTATGCTTTCGGAATTCTTGCTGACTTTAGAACTAAGTTATTTCCAGGTTCAGCTCGTCTTGTGGAGTTGGCCGATCGAGTCAATACTTTGCAAGTTGAAGCACTTTGCTGGTGTGGGGCTAGAGCTACTCATAACGCACGAACTGTGGATGGAACCATGGTTACGCAAGGCGAACAAGTTGTCGTTGGTGACGTAGCTCCGGGTCAAGAAATTGCATATGAAGTACTCTGCAGACGTCACCACATGAGAGAAGTAACCGCTCGATCATCGAAAGCAGCTCACGTTTCAACCGATCCACTCCCATTTACACAAAAAGGACAATAATGAAATCACGTGGACTAGCCGTAGAAAATTCAACTTCCCCGCTTAAAAGCTTCGAGTTTGATCGTCGCGATGTAGGTGCACATGATGTGTCCCTCGATGTTAAGTTCACAGGAATTTGCCACTCTGACATTCATACAGCGCGAGGTGAATGGGGTTCTGTTTACTATCCATTGGTACCAGGCCATGAAATTGCTGGAGTAGTAACGGCAATCGGCGCTTCTGTTTCTAAGTTCAAAGTAGGCGATCTCATCGGTGTTGGTGTTTTTGTTGATTCTTGCCGTAAGTGTGAAAACTGCAAACAGGGATTGCAGCAATATTGTTTAGAAGGAATGACTGGTACTTACAACAGTCTTGAAAGAGATGGTGGATCACAAACTAGAGGCGGATACTCCAACAACTTTGTGATCAATGAAGATTACGCTGTTCATATTCCAGCTAATCTCTCACTAGAAGGTGTGGCCCCTCTGCTTTGCGCAGGAATTACTCTGTACTCACCAATCAAACACTTCAATGTGGGACCAAAAACCAAGGTAGCAGTCATGGGTCTAGGCGGATTAGGTCACATGGGCGTTAAATTCGCTGTTGCCATGGGCGCAGAAGTAACCGTTCTTTCACATTCAGCCGAAAAGAAATCGGATGCCTTGAAAATGGGTGCTCATCACTTTGTATGTACTAAAGATGAAGGAGCACTTGCCAAGTTAAAGAAATCCTTTGACATTGTGCTCAATACAGTAAGCGCGGAACTAGATATAAATGAGTATCTTCAAACTTTGAAATTAGACGGAACACTTGTGGTGATTGGTCTACCAGGCAAACCTTATGCGGTTCACGCAGGTGTGATGCTGGACGGACGTCGCTCAATTACTGGCTCAATGATTGGTGGGGTATCAGAACTTCAGGAGATGCTCAATTTTTGTGGCGAGAAGAATATTGTCAGTGATGTTGAAGTGATAAAAGCTGATTACGCTAACACGGCTTATGATCGCACTGTTGCTAGTGATGTGAAATACAGATTTGTTATTGACGCAAGTACTTTTTAACGAATAAAACTATTTAAGAGATAAACGAAAATAGGTGCAACGGCCAGAGCCGGAAGTAAGTTGCCCACGGCTACTTCCTTGATACGCAGCAAACGAAGACCAATAGAAAGAAGCATCAAACCCCCAACAATTGTCATTGCATCGATCTGGTACTGCGCTAAAACACTTCCGAGAAGAAGCCCGATTAATGTCCAAATGCCCTGGTAAATCCCGACCGGAATCGCAGAAACAGCAACCCCCCAACCCAACGAGGCAGCGAAAGCAATAGCGGCAAAAAAGTCGAGAATAGATTTTAGAGATAATTGATCTATACCCGTGCCCATGCCATCGCTGATGCTTCCAAGAATTGCGAGTGGACCAATGACAAACAAGAGTGAGGATGAAACAAAACCTTCTACGAAGGTGCCTTCCTGCTTTGCTCCAAATTTCTTGCGAAGGTTTTCTCCAACGGATTCCAAGCGAATTTCCAGCTTAAGAGCCGATCCGATTATTCCGCCGATTAAGAGTGAACCAAGAACGCTCAGCAAAGTCCAACCTTTGGGAAGGGATTGTGAATATTCTGAAGTAAACATTGGAATCACTGCACCCGCAGCTGCCAAGATTGTTATTAGTCCTAAAACGTCGGTTATCAACTCTCGTGTCTTGATACTTAATCGTGAGCCTGCCAATACTCCGAAAGCTGATCCAGCGACAATTGCTATAACGTTGATTAAAGTTCCGAGACCAATTAACACTGAATTATCCCCATTCATAAATTGTATCCCGTAGACTGCAAGGATGAGTTCAGAACCGACTAAGAAATCTTTGTCAGATTTCCTGAGGCCGCATAGGACCATCCCCCACACTTCATGGGCAGCCAATCATCGTTGGGATTTGTCATTGTCTCGCAGTGCAATTCTTTTTTTTGGATTATTTATTTTCGGCTTAGGTGATTCATTACTGGTTCAAAGCAATACAGGTAATGCTCCATGGACTGTTCTTGCGCAAGGAGTTGCCAATAAGTTGAACATTTCAATTGGTGTTTCAACTTTTGCCATTAGTACGCTGATACTTCTTTTGTGGATCCCCTTGAAAGAAAAACCAGGTTTTGGAACTCTGGCGAACATCGTAATTATTGCTGGTGCAATCCAAATCGGAGTAAATGTTTTTCCTCTTGCAAGCAATTTCTTTGTAGGGGTGGCAATGGATTTTCTCGGAATTGCAATGGTTGGTATTGGATCAGCCCTCTACATCACCTGCGCGCTGGGTCCTGGTCCCCGAGATGGCTTGATGACAGCAATCCACAAACGAACTGGTGTGCGTGTTGGTCGGGTGCGACTAGGCATTGAAGGCACCGTTTTGATTCTCGGAGCCCTCCTTGGAGGCACGGTAGGACTAGGAACAGCTCTCTTCGCCCTGTTCATTGGGCAATCAATCGCGATTTCTCTCGGTGTTGTTTCCCGGATTACCAACAAGTAATAGATAGTCTTACCGAATCTTCCTCCGGTCTGTGAGCCGTTATTTCACACGGGGTCGCAAACACCCCCGTTAACAAAATCAGGAAGGTTAGTCATGCTCGATAAATACTTCAAAATAACGCAACGTGGTTCAACTCTTGGCCAAGAAATCCGTGGTGGAGTAGTTACATTCTTCACAATGGCTTACATCGTGGCCCTCAATCCACTCATCCTGGCAACAACAGATAGCACCGGAGCATTCATTGGTGGAGGCGATAGAACTAACGCCATCATTATTGTTGCCGCTGGTACTGCTCTTATTGCGGGATTACTTACAATGCTTATGGGAGCGGTCGCAAACTTCCCGCTCGCATTAGCAACAGGTCTTGGTCTTAATACTTTCGTTGCGGTTTCTATCGCAAAGAATGCAACCTGGGCGCAAGCTATGGGACTCGTAGTTCTTGAAGGTATTGTGATTCTGATCTTGGTTCTTACCGGATTTAGAATCGCTGTTTTCAAAGCAATTCCTACAGCTCTCAAGGTAGCAATCTCTGTTGGTATCGGACTATTTATCGCGCTGATCGGACTTGTAGATAGCGGCTTCGTTCGACGCACCCCAAATATGGTCTGGGGAAGCACTAACTCAAAGCCATCTGCAGTACCGTTAGAACTAGGAGACGGTGGTCAATTAGTTGGGTGGCCAATCGTTGTCTTCACAGTTGGTTTATTGCTAACAATTATTCTGATGGTAAAGAAGATCAAAGGATCTATCCTTATCGGAATTATTACATCAACAATCCTTGCAGTTATTGTTGAAAGTCAATTCAAAGTTGGAAACAGCTTCATTAGCCCAACAGAATCCAACCCACGCGGTTGGGGTTTAAATACTCCAACCCTTCCAAAGGGCGCAGACGGTGCTCTTAATTTCACTGATACTCCACGCTTTGACACTTTGGGACTTGGTTTCGAAGACATCTTCGGAGCCTTCACAAATCCAAAGACTGGTTTCTTAGCCGCTCTTCTTCTCGTCTTTACTCTCTTGCTTGCTGACTTCTTTGACACCATGGGAACGATGACGGCAATTGGTAATCAGGCAGGCTTGACAGATTCAAAGGGCAACGTAGAAGGCGCTAATAAGATCCTCATTGTTGATTCAATTGCCGCAGCAACAGGTGGTGCAGCTGGTATTTCGTCAAATACAAGTTACATCGAATCTGCTACGGGTGTTGGAGAAGGTGCTCGCACTGGATTAGCATCGATCGTTACAGGAATTCTGTTCTTGCTAACAACATTCCTTGCTCCATTGGTAGCAATCATTCCTTACGAAGCTGCAACTCCTGCATTAATCATCGTAGGTTTCTTGATGATGTCGCAAGTGAAAAACATTGAATGGGATGACCTAGGAATCGGTATTCCAGCGTTTCTCACAATTATCCTCATGCCATTTACCTACAACATCTCTGTTGGTATCGGCGCAGGATTTGTTTCACACGTAATCATCCGAGTGGTCCAAGGACGTGGTAAAGAAGTACATTCACTTCTTTACCTAGTAAGCGGACTATTCATGGTCTACTTCTTATCTTCTCCAATTAAGTCTTGGATCGGATAACTAGAACTAAAAACAATAGCGCGGAGCCCAAAAAGCTCCGCGCTATTGTTTTGTCCACTCAATAGGTTTTTTGCCTTCTGAATATAAAATATTGTTAACTTTAGAAAAAGGCTTACTTCCAAAGAATCCTTTGTATGCTGATAGTGGACTTGGATG
>CAZNWM010000003.1:39527-56845 GCA_964576975.1 uncultured Candidatus Planktophila sp. | reverse complement strand
TTTGGATACGGGTCTTGTCCAAATATCACCACAGAAACACTCTTTGGATCGCACTCAAATGCTTTGAATATCAAATCCTTGCTTGGCAGGCTCTTGGAAAAATCAATTTCTTCATCGAGCTTTGATAAGAGCGCATTGGCGTTTGGGATCAACTCTTTCCAACGAGGATCTAGTAATTCACTAAGCGCGGGCAAAGAATCGTGAGCTTTCGTGTACTACTTCTATAGGTAATCCAAATACTGCACTGACATGTTCTGATGTAATTACTGAATGCACAGGACCGCTAACCGCAATCTTTCCCTCTTTAAGCAATATTGCATGAGTTGTTCCGATAGGAATTTCTTCAATGTGATGAGTGACTAATACGCTAGCTGGAGCAGTGGGATCGTTGGAAAATTGAGCAAAACGACGCAGCAAATCTTCTCGTCCCCCAACATCAAGTCCAGCCGCAGGTTCATCCAACAAGAGCAATTCCGGATCTGCCATGAGTGCGCGTGAAATCAACACGCGTTTCTTCTCACCTGAACTGAGAGTTGAAAAACGGCGCTCCCCTAATTCACGAACACCAAAAGTGGTCAAAAGCGCTACCGCTCTGGATTCATCCCATAAATCATATGTTTCATTCCAGCGCCCAATGATTGCATAAGCAGCTGTTAGAACGACATCTTTTACCAATTCATCCGTTTCCACCATTGCTTCAAGCGCCGGTGATGCTAGGCCAATTCGTGTTCGTAGTTCAGATAAATCCACGCGGCCAACTTGCTGATCTAACAGTTGAGCAGTTCCCTTTGTAGGAAATACTCGTGCGGCAAGAACACCCAAGAGAGTTGATTTTCCCGCGCCATTTGGACCTAGTACAACCCATCTTTCACCAGAAGCGATACGAAATGAGATAGGACCTAAAATCTGCTTGCCGTCTCGAACGACGCACACCCCGTCAAGTGCTAAAACATTTTGGGAACTCATAGAGCAAAAAGATAGCGTGTCACCGTCAATAGCGGGTCCATCCAAGCGTGATTTCGCGTATGTAATTCACGATAATCTATCTTAATGAATGCAAACAACGAGGATAAGCAGCGCTACACCGGATTAATACTCTTATCTGGAATAGATGCTCCAGGAGTTGCATCTGCGCTTTTTTCAGCCCTTGAACCTTTTTCAATCACTATTGTCGATGTTGAGCAATTGGTGATTCGATCTCGGCTAATTCTCACCGTTCTTATAGATCTTGACCCAGCTCATGCCCAGGCAATTGAAGATGACCTTAATCAGCTCGCCGCAAAACTAGATGTTGATATTGCTATGTCTTTTGGTGCTCACTCAGTCGAATCCATCCAAGAAAAATCAGGAAACATCATGATCACGGTATCGGCAGAAAAACTGAGCCCAGACGTCATTGCTTATGTAACAAAATGTGTTTTTGAAAGTGCAGGTAATATAGAGAGAATTCAACGATTATCATCCGAACCTAGAACTGTTCTTCAGTTTCAGATCTCAGGAAATACCAAGATAGAACTTGAGCAAGATTTAAAGGCCTGCTCAGATAAATTCGGTGTAGATATAAACTTTCTTGAAAAAAATTAAAGTCTGCAGGCGTGAATATCAGTTACAAGAATTCCTCGTGCTCCCAAATCCCATAACTCATCCATAACGCGGTTGGTATCTTTTCTTAGAACCATAGCGCGCACTGCAACCCATTTTTCATTTTGTAAAGGGGAAATGGTTGGTGATTCCAAACCTGGAGTCACCGCGCAAGCAGCCTCTGATTTATCCTTTGGAATGTCATAATCCATTAGTACGTACAAACGAGCCGTAATTACACCTTGAAGACGTCGCAATAAAATCTGAAGAGCTGGGTTGTTCTTTTCTGAATCACGTGTGATTAATACTGCTTCGCTGACCAGAATAGGATCTGCAAATATCTCCAAACCTGCCTGCCTCAACGTGTTGCCAGTGCTTACAACATCTGCGATTAAATCAGCGACACCAAGACGAACACTGCTTTCAACCGCACCATCTAATCTAACAACAGTTGATTTAATGCCAAGAGAGTTCAAGTGTGCGCTGACTAATCCAGGATAAGCCGTTGCAACTCTTTTGCCTTCTACATCCTTGATGCTCCATTTTTTACCACTTGGGGCGGCGAATCGAAAAGTTGATCCTCCGTAACCTAGAGATAAAACTTCGATGGCCTTAGCATCTGAATCTATGAGGAGATCGCGGCCGGTAATTCCAGCTTCTAACTCTCCAGACCCGACATACAGGGCAATATCGCGAGGACGCAGATAATAAAACTCAACTTGGTTTTCGACATCCACAAGAACAAGATCTCGACTATCCGTGCGTTGTTTGTAACCTGCTTCTTTTAAAACCGCAATTGAATCATCGGCCAGTGAACCTTTATTGGGAATTGCTACTCTCAACACATTATTCTCCTAAAGGTTCTTGTAGATATCTTGAAGGGTTAAACCACGGGCGAGCATCAAAGTTTGCAGGTGATAAATCAATTGGCTTATTTCAATAGCTAAAGCTTCGTTATCCTCGTGTTCAGCCGCCATCCATACTTCGCCAGCTTCTTCAATAATTTTCTTACCAATGCTATGAAGCCCCGCATCCAACGCTCTCACAGTTCCGGAGCCTTCAGGACGAGTCAGAGCAATATTCTCTAATTCGCTCCATAGGGACTCAAAAGATTTCATGAGATTAGTTTACTAGACAGATACCTTGTGATTCTTAGTAATTAATTGATCCTTGCTTTGTTTGCTCGGCTAGGGCTCGCAAGGTATCAATCATCGCAGCTGGATCTTCGGCTTTATAAACAGCACTCCCTGCGACAAAAGTATCTGCCCCAGCGGCACGAGCAACTTCAATTGTGGCTTTCGAGATTCCGCCATCGACTTGCAACCAAATCGGCCTATTGCCGATGAGATGACGTGTTTTCGCCACTTTTTCCATCATGTCGGACATGAATGATTGGCCACCAAAACCAGGTTCAACGGTCATGATTAAGAACATATCTACATCATCCAAGTATTCTATGTAATCTTCAATTTGGCTTGAGGGCTTTAAAGCCAAACTTGCACGGGCTCCATTTGACTTAATGTTCTTAATTGTATTTTTGATATCAGATGTTGATTCAACATGTATCGAAACACTATTGCAACCAGCTTCTGCATACCGTGGACCTTGAACATCGCTATCAACAACCATCAGGTGTGCATCCACTGGTAAGGATGATCCAGTAATGATCGATTGTGCTTCTTCCCAAGAAAAGGAAGTGTTGGGAGCAAATTTTCCATCCAGAATATCCAAATGCAGAAAATCCGAAACTTTCGAAACCTTTTCAATTTCAGACAAGATCTGAGAATGATCCGCGTTCAAAATACTTGGATGAATTCGCACAGTGCTTTTCATGGGCAAATACTATTTCTTCTTTCGCATAACACTAAGAAACATTGCATCTGTGTTGTGTCGGTGTGTCCATAAAGTCATGCTGGACCTATCAACAGCGCTTGCGTGAAGATCAGGGTGCAGGAAAGGCGTAACATCCACGGTCTCCATATCAGGATGGCGCTTCAAGGTTTCTGATATGGCTATACGAGTTTCAGACAGATGCGGACTACATGTTGCATATCCAAAGATTCCACCTGGTTCCAACACGCCAATAGCTGCATCGATAATCTCTGATTGCAAAACAACTAGAGATTTCAAATCTGCAACTGTTCTGCGCCATCTGACTTCAGGACGACGGCGTAACGCTCCCAATCCTGTACACGGAACGTCAGCAAGGATTGCTCCATAAGTCTTGCCTGCTGTTGTAATTTCTCGCGCGTCAAAGGTCGTTACATTGGCTCCTTGAACAACCTGGCGCACAAGTTTGGCTCTTACTTCTGATATTTCATTTGCGGTGAAATAAATATCTTTGGTTTTTGCTATTGCAGATAACAGAGCAGCTTTACCACCAGGACCGGCACAAAGGTCTAACCAAGAATTCTGATTTATTGACACTTGCGCAAATACATCTGCGACAAGTTGTGAGCCTTCATCTTGAACGCCTGCTTTTCGAGAGATGACTAAGTCAAGCGATGCAGGCGAACCATCAAAGACTGCCCCATAGGCAGAATAGATAGTTGGCTTTGCGCCAATTTCAATTAAATCATTTTGTGTGCTCAATCCAGGCCATGAAACCAAAGTAGGTCGCGGAGCAATGTTATTTGCCTTTAGCAGTTCCTCTACTTCCCTCAAATCACCTAGTTGATCCATGTATGCACTGATTATCCACTGGGGATGCGAATGCAAGATCTCAAGCCTTTCGAAATCATCCTTGATTAACGAAATTTCTTCAATGTACTCATCTAGGGATTTCTGGCTAACTTTGCGCAGAATCGCATTTAAAAAAGAGGCTTTCGACTCACCTAAAACTTTACGACCAAGTTCCACAGTTGCAGAAACCGCGGCATGCGTAGGCACACGCATTTCAAACAATTGGTGTGCACCTAATCGGGCCACATCCACTAGTGCGGGATCCACTTCTAACCATGGTCTATCGCTGGCTTGTCCAAGTATCCAATCGTGTCTGCCTTGCATGCGCAGAGTTCCATAAACCAATTCGGTGGCAAAAGCTTTGTCTCGTTCATCAAGTGATGACTGAGATAACGCTTTGGGCAATAGTAGGTTTGAATAACCGGCGTTGCGATTTACTTCATGCAATACGTCATAAGCCAAAAGGCGAGAGGCTTCGGGACGAGGAGCGCTAAATTTTCTACCCGATGGATTACTCAAAAAAATCTCCATCAACAACTCGTGCGCCATTTAACCAATCCGTGGTTGCCATCTCTTTCTTTCCGGCAGGCGTAATTCTTAAAATTTCTAGAGGTGAATCTAAAGTTCCGACGAATATCCTCTTCCCAGTGATCTGAACTTCACCTGGCTTTAGGCTTTTTGGAGATAATGCTGGACCTACTGCACCTATTTTTAGGTTCAAACCCTTATATGTGGTCCATGCTCCAGGTGACGGGAAAAAAGCCCTAACAGAATCACTAATCGACTTGGCATTCGTACTCCAGTTGATTCGAGCTTCTTGCTTGGAGATCTTTGGTGCCGTGCTGATTGATTTACTACCTTGAGGTAGAGGTTGAATTCCTTTTTCTATATCTTGCAAAACTCTAGGAAATGCTTGTGCTCCAATTTCAGAAAGATCTCTCAACACATCCGAACTTGTAGCGCTCGGTGAAATTTCATACTTTTCCTGCAAATAGACTGGGCCAGTATCCAGACCAGCATCAATCCTGAAAATGGAAATACCCGTAGTTACTTCGCCATTTTGTATCGCTCTTTGCACAGGAGCTGCTCCCCTATATGCGGGCAATAGAGAGAAATGTAAATTTATAAAACCGAATTTAGGAATCGATAAGACGCGTTCAGTGAGAATGCGACCGTAGGCGATTGCAATGACAAGGTCGGTATCTTCAAATGCCTGACATAACTCATCTTCACTACTTGGTTTGAGCCTTATGATGGAGTTGGAATCTGCCCAACGCGAAATTGCAGATTCAGCAAGAACTTTGCCTCGACCAACACGAGAATCAGGTGTAGTTACGACCCTTAACAATTCGTGATCTGATTTCTTAAGCCATTCAAGAGTAGGGATTGCCACCTCTGCCGTAGCAGCCACCACTAAACGCACTAGAAACCTTTGCCGAAAGTGTTGTGTGGAGAAACTTTTATGATTGGGGCAGTTCCTTTAGTTAATGCATCTGAGAACCATTCTGAATCTCGAATGTCTTTCATGGCCAATTTTCGAGTCTGCTCATCAAGTCGATCGATAAAAACAATGCCGTTGATGTGATCAGTCTCGTGCTGAATTGCCCGAGCTAATAACTCCGAGCCTTCTACAGTCACGGGTTCGCCATGCATGTTCCAACCTTTAGCAACAACACGCATCGCACGTTTTGTTGGATAAGACAGTGATGGAAAAGACAAGCAGCCTTCCTCTCCATCTTGAATCTCTTCGCTGAGATCCAAAGAAGGATTGATGAGATGACCTAACTGTTCATCTACGTCCCAAACAAAAACTCTCAATGGAACCCCTATCTGCGGAGCGGCCAAACCAGCTCCAGGGGCTGCAACCATAGTGTCGGTTAAGTCCTGAACTAACTTTCTAAGTTCCTTATCAAAATCAATTACCGGTGCCGCTGGAGTTGTGAGAACTGGGTCTCCGAATAGTCGAATCTCTTGAACGGACATAGTTACAAGTCTACCAATTCTGCTATCCCAAAAGAGCGTAAGGATCGATTGCAATGCTCATAGAACTTTTCTTGGAGACTGCTCTTTTTCGAGAAAGCACACTAATAAAATCCACCAAGAGATTACGATTCTCCCTCGGAACGTTAACCAGAATTCGAGCCTCGTTCGATGAATTCGTTTCAGTTAAATACACTTTTGAGGCCTGCGGTAATCGTCCATCCTTTATGCTCTTTAAGATGCCGTTCCTTAATTCAGTTCCTTCAGACACTGGAACCTTCAAGATCGCAGTGGTTGAGAATGGCGGCAAATCTGCGTCCATATTTTCACGAAGAATCTTCTTTATTAAAATACTAGGATTCCATCTTGAAATCGCGGCTACAACTGGATGAAAAGAATCTAAAGCTAGCAAAACACTTCCATTTTTGCTTACGCGAGATATTGCCTCAAAGAAAGATTCGTAAACCATCTCTTCATAGGTAGATGACGCACTAGACAGAAACCTTTGCCCTTCAAGAATTACTACAGACGAGTAGCCATCTTTCAATCCTGGTATCGAGCCTGCAGTCGCAATAACTATTCTTGTTTTCTCTGAAACATCCTCCAATATGTTTGGGGAACTTGAAAGCTGAATACTTGTATTTGGGAAAGCTTTTCCTATCTCTTCAGAAAACCTTTCAATACCTCGAGCCGCTGCATATTTAGTTGTGCCTGAACACCACCTACATTTCCAATCCTTAACCTCTTTTGCACAAATTGAGCAAATAGGATCAGCACTTTGATTTCTCAAAAGCAATCTCGCACCACATTCACATAAGGATAAATTCTTACACTTTGCACATAAAAGCGCATTTGCATAACCTTTTCGAGGCACCAGAAAAAGAACTGTTCCGATACTTAATGCTTTACGGACTTCAGAAATCATTCGACCTGGGAGTAACTCTCCTCTTTCTTGAGGAAAGGCCATTGTCTTAATACTTTGTTTCTGTCCAACAAATTTCACTTCTCTATTTTCTATTTGGTAGGCCATTTCCGCAGAAGGGACGTAGCCTGTAAAAAAAAGGTTGCAAGATTCTATTGATGCGCGCAGTCGGACACTATCTCGTACATTCCAGTAAGGATGCTTCTGCTCGTAATATTGTTCCGATTTTTCAAAAGCCACAATAATTGAATTCAATCCTTCTATAGGAACGAAGAGCGCACTTCGTGTTCCAATAACTATTGCGTGATCCGAAGTTGAGGCGGCAAGATAATTTGTGTATCGATCACTTCGGGAAAGCGAAGAATCCAATCTTAAGATCGGAAAATCGGTTTTCATCTTGAGAAGTAGTGTCTGCAACCGCACAACATCTTTAACGTCAGGGCACAATAACAAAACAGATCCATTCTTGGACTGTCCTATAGCCAAATTTGCCAGTTCCACATAAGCGGATATGTGCGGACTATGCATCAGGTAAGTGAGTCCGTTGTTCTTAGATTTCCGCTCTTTACTATGCGCGAACCAAACCTTGGATGCGGGAAAAGTTTTCTCAACTGAGGCGACTCGAGCTGGAATACCCGAGTTGATCAATGAGTATGGATCACTCGCCCAGTATTTAGCCATTTGCGAATAAAAAGCCAAGGTTTTTAAGTTTGCTATCGGTAGATCACCAAGTAGAGATTCAATTACTTTCAAATTGCCCAGATTCTGAGTTGTCGTGTTGAGTTCAACAACAATTGCTTCACAACTTCTAGAATTAAATGGAACCTTGAGGCGAGATCCAATTGTGATTCTGTTCAACAAATCATTAGGGATTCGATATGAATACAGTCCGTCTAAATGTGATAACCCTGAGTCAACCCACACTTGTGCCACGTTTTGTGAATCGGCTTCACGCTCGGTTCGATACGTTTCTCTTTTTAGTCGAAGCGGTTTAACGCTTTGCATAGTGGCTCGGTATTTATTTAATGGCAGCGCGCAAAGCATCCACGCGGCTTGTTGACTCCCACGTAAACTCTTTTAATTCACGACCGAAGTGACCATATGCGCTGGTTTTGGAATAAATTGGACGCAGCAAATCTAAATCTCTGATGATTGCTGCTGGCCGCAAATCGAAAACTTGAAGCACAGCGTCTTGAATCTTATTTATCGGAACTGTTTCGGTTCCAAAGGTTTCAACAAATAAACCAACAGGTTGAGCTTTACCAATTGCATACGCGACCTGAACCTCACAACGGCGAGCAAATCCTGCTGCAACCACATTCTTTGCTACCCAACGCATTGCATAGGCTGCTGAACGATCTACTTTTGAAGGATCTTTTCCGCTGAAGGCTCCCCCGCCGTGGCGTGCCATTCCGCCGTAAGTATCTACGATAATTTTACGACCAGTTAATCCTGCGTCGCCCATTGGGCCACCAATTACAAATCGACCTGTTGGATTAATCAAGATGCGTAAATCGTTCTTAGGTAAATCTATTTTAGAAAGAATTGGATTTATTACCTGCTCGATGATTTCAGGAGTGAGTTGTTTTTCCACTGAAACTTCTTCGCTGTGCTGAGATGAAATAACAACGGTATTAAGTGCAACAGCTTTGTCGCCCTCATACTCAATAGTTACTTGAGTTTTCCCATCCGGACGAAGATAAGGTAGTGCGCCTGATTTACGAACCTTGGATAACTGTGCTGCAAGTTCGTGCGCCAACCAAATGGGCAGCGGCATTAATTCTTTCGTATCATCGCACGCATAACCAAACATCAAACCTTGATCACCCGCGCCTTGTAAATCCAGTGGATCGGCAGAGGAAGTAACGCGATTCTCATAAGCGTCGTCAACGCCTTGAGCAATGTCTTGTGACTGCTGGCCAATTGAGACAGAGACTCCGCAGGAATTACCATCAAAGCCTTTTACAGAAGAGTCATATCCAATATTCAAAACAGTTTCGCGAATAATTCCGGTTACATCGGCATAAGCATCTGTTGTGACTTCACCAGCAACATGCACTTGACCGGTGGTAATGAGCGTTTCCACGGCAACTCTTGATTTCTTATCTTGGCCAATCAGCGAATCCAAAATCGCATCTGAAATCTGATCCGCAATTTTATCTGGGTGACCTTCGGTCACAGATTCTGAAGTAAATAGTCTCTTAGCCATTGGCATAACTTAACCTAGAAACGACCTTATCGAGAATATATTGAGCCACTTTTGCCTTAGAAGTCTGCTCTATGTACATGCTCTCTCCCTCGGAACTTATTAAAAAGCCCGCACTCTCATCAGAGGCAAAGACTGCACCGTTTGACACGTCATTTACATAAATGAGATCTAACTTCTTGGATATCAACTTCGCGCGACCCATCTCTTCAAGATTCGAAGTTTCGGCGGCGAAGCCCACGATTACTTGCGAATCTCTTGCGGCTTCGCTGAGCTCCTTAAGAATGTCTAAATTTGCTACCAAATCGATGTTTTGCAACTCATTCTTTTTTATCTTCTCTTCTGCCACCGTGGCGGGCCTAGCATCAGAAACTGCAGCCGACATAATAAGGACATCGCATTTCCCGATACCTGCTTTGAGGGCGCCATACATTTGCTGCGCAGTTTCAACTCTCACGGTTTGAATACCTGCAATGTCGGCAACATTTGAATTAGCCAAAACCAAAGTTACTTCCGCTCCACGATTGCGAGCTTCTATGGCCAATGCCTCGCCTTGTTTGCCAGAACTTCGATTTCCAATGTATCGAACTGGATCAATCGCTTCGCGAGTTCCACCAGCTGAAATCAAAATCTTCTTTCCTTTTAGATCCTGGGTAGATCCAATGTGATCAAGGAAAGCTGCAATGATCTCAGCGGTTTCTGGAAATCTACCCACCCCGGAATCGCTACCAGTTAATCTTCCTGTAGATGGTTGCATCACTGCGAATCCGCGGGATTTGAGTATTTCAACATTTGCCTGCGTAGTTGGATTGAGCCACATCTGCGGGTGCATCGCTGGCACCAAAAACTTTGGCTTGGAAGTTGCCGCAACTACATTGGTCAATAAATCATCTGCTCGGCCTTGAACTAGGCGAGCCAATAAATCAGCTGTTGTTGGTGCGATTATCACTGCTTCAGCACTATCTGCCAGTGAAATATGATTCACTTTTTCTACTTCTTGCCACACTTGCGTATTCACACTCTTACCAGAGAGCGCTTCCCATGTTGCAGTGCCAACAAAATTCAAACTTGATGGCGTGGGAATAACTGTTATGGAAAAATTCAAATCTTGTAGCCGGCGAAGTAGGTCACAGGATTTATACGCTGCGATACCACCACCAACTCCGAGAACGATCTCTCGCTTGGCACTGCTCATAGATCAGGTTTAAGCGGTTGGTTCGAGATTTTCGATTGTTAAAAGTCCTTCATTAATTTCGCGAAGAGCTATCGATAGCGGCTTTTCATGAACATGAGTTTCAACAAGTGGTCCGACATACTCGAGAAGACCTTCGCCTAATTGAGAGTAATACGCATTGATCTGACGAGCCCGCTTAGCAGCGTAAAGCACGAGGCTGTATTTTGAACCGCTCTTGTCCAGCAATTCATCAATAGGTGGATTAGTAATTCCGTCCATTGTTTAACTCCTTATTCGTGCGTTGGCCGCGCAGTTCGCCCTAACGAGCAGACGCTAAGGATAACAGTTTCTGAACGACAGTCTCGACCTGGTCATTTACGAGGCGATGATCGAAAAATGAGGCTGCAGCAAGCTCCTCTTGGGCAAGAGCCAATCTCTCGGCCTTTCTTTGCTCGGAATCAGTTGCTCGCTTTTCTAACCGCGACACTAATTCCTCCCATGAAGGCGGTTCGAGAAAGACGAGAATGGCTTCTGGCGAATGTGCTTTAACTTGCTTGGCTCCTTCTATTTCTATTTCCAATAGAACATTAGCTCCGCTGGATAGAACTTTTTCGACGGCCTCACGCGGAGTTCCGTATCTAGCCCCAGCAAAGTGTGCCCATTCTAAAAAATGATTTCGAGATATCTCATCATCAAACTCTGAATCAGTTAGAAAAAAATAATCAACACCATTTTTTTCATTAGGACGCGGTTTACGCGTCGTAGAAGAGACGCTTACCCAAAAGGTTTTGTGCTTGCGAACATAGGCAGCAATAGTGCTCTTACCAACGCCACCCGGCCCAGATAGAACAAGTAATTTTCCACGTTTGCTACTTGGGTCGAACTCTGAAATCAAGGAGGCGACTTGATGCTTTCCCAAGCCTTGGATGCGTCTAGTCGGCGAGATGTTCAAGCGTTCCATGATTGCGCTTGCGCGCACTTTGCCTACGCCCGTAATTGACGCAAGTAAATCTGCAACTCGCATTTTTCCAACTATAGGATCGGTTTGAGACTGCTTGAAAACTTCAGCGAGTGAAAGTTCGCCCGCTTTTACCTTATTCTTCACAATCGCACGCACTTGCCTTGAATGCTTAGCTTTTTGCAGCGCTGCACTTCGCTCTTCAGTGCTTAACTGTGGAGGCAATCCCATGCACATAATCTAGTGCAAATACATGAATTTAAGAATTTAAGATTTCAGTTGAAATCTCTCGCGCACGCTTGCCGATTTCAACACCAGTTGGTTCCCAAGCACTAGTAATCGGTCTACCGATAACAACATAATCTGCACCGGCTGATATCGCTGCAGAGGGTGTCATAGTTCTTGTCTGGTCATCTTTACCCGCCATAGATGCCGGACGAACACCTGGAGTTATTATTATGGCTTCAGTCCCAACGCTCTTACGAATCATCGCCGTTTCTAATGGCGAGCAGACTATTGCGCGTGCTCCAGAGTTTAAAGCGAGTTGCGCCATTTGTGTAGCAGTTGCCAAAGCATCATCTTTAAATCCTACGGATTTTACGTCTGATTCTGACATAGAGGTTAAAACCGTTACGGCTGTGATGTGAGTTCGTGGTGCTGCCTGCACGGCGGCATTGATCATCTGACTGCCACCACTGGCATGAACTGTTAAGAACAAAGGATTCAGGGAGGCAACGCTTTCTGCTGCGTGTGCGACGGTGTTTGGAATATCGTGGAGCTTAAGATCCAAGAATATTCTGGCATCTGAATTCTCGGTTACAGCCCGAATTCCATCTTGACCAAAGTTAAGAAAAAACTCTAAGCCAAGTTTAAAAACACTGACGTGTTCAGATGTATGAGCTATCCAAGACTTGGCTAAATCTAAATCTGATGTGTCTACTGCGAGGATTATCGGCGCTTTAATGCTCATAACTAATCTGCGTTTTCTGCTTCTGGTCGATGGGCATAACCAACAGCTTGCCCAACTGCAGTAAAACCCCGCGTTTTAAGAAGTTCTTTTAATTCATTCTGAATTGTGATGATAGCTGCAGGATCGCCAAAAGAAGCGGTTCCTACGGAAACACCTTTCGCACCAGCCAGAATTAATTCAAGAGCATCTCGGCCTGTTGAAACGCCTCCCATTCCGAGAATTGGAATTGTTGGCATTGCTGCGTGCACTTGATAAATTGCACGCACAGCGATCGGTTTAATGGCAGGTCCGGATAGTCCGCCGGTTTTGCCTGCTAAATGCGGGCGCATGGTGTCTAGGTTTATAACCATAGACAAAACAGTATTGATTAATGCCAATCCATCCGCACCCGCATCAACAACGCCCCTTGCAATAGAAACTAGATCAGTAACATCTGGAGACAACTTAGCGATGATAGGCAACTCTCCACCAAGAGTTTTACGTACTCCATCGATAACGCGCCGTGATGCATCGGGATCGCACGCAAAAACCAATCCTCGATTTTCAACATTAGGGCAAGAGATGTTTACTTCCAAAGCACTAATTCCCGGTGCTGATCTTACTTTTCGTGCCAACGTTGCATATTCTTCAACTGTTTCACCTGCAATTGAAACAATCACACGTGCTTTTTGACTTACTAACCATGGTAAATCGTGAGCCAAAAACTCATCAATTCCGGGGCCTTGTAAACCAATTGAATTAATCATGCCACTAGGAGTTTCAGCCATACGCGGTGTTGCGCGACCATGGCGAGGTTTACTCATTACGGATTTAGTGACTACTGCGCCAATTTCCCGTAAATCGATAAATTGTGCCAGCTCTTTCCCAGAGCTCGCACAACCACTTGCTGTAAACAATGGCGAAGGAAACCACGCATTACCGAGCGTTGTTGATAAATCAATCATGAATGAACCTCGGGAACTTTGCCCACTAGATCCCAAAGGACCTTAGAACCATCCATCACAGGTCCATCAATACATGAACGCTTCATTGAGATATCGCCTTCTGAATCAGAGACCGGAAGAACACACGTCATGCAAATACCAACTCCACAAGCCATTGATTCTTCAACTGCACATTGATGAACCACATCACTTCCAGCAACTATTTCAGAAATAGCACGTAACATGGGCATCGGACCGCAGGAATAAATAACATCGACTAAACCATCAGCTATCAAAGCGGGAATGGGTTCGGTTACTCGACCGCGTTCACCCATAGAACCATCTTCGGTATAAATCCGAAGAACGTTAACGGAACGTTTTCCTTCCATAGGTGCATATATTTTTGCGCCTGTGCTTGCCCCCAAAAACATATCAACTCGGCAACCACGACTCTTTAAAACTTCAGCCAAACCGAATAGCGGAGCCGAACCATATCCACCACCAACCAAAAGAGCCCGTACTGGCTCTGTTGGTATTCCAAAGGCCGTGCCAAGGGGCGCAATCAAATCTATTTGAGCACCTTCAACTTGGGAACATAACCATTTACTACCTTGACCAAAGGGAGCAACGATTAACTCCATCGAACCACCATAAGGCCCACTTAATGAAACTCTTGAGATCGCAAAAGCCCTACGAAGAATCATCTTGGAGTTATCTCCACCTACTTTTACCGCAATGAAGTTTCCAGGCTTACAACTGCTTACCATCTCCCCCACATTGAGCAAAATTTGATGGTACTGCCCCACTCGCTTATTAGAGACAACTGTTGCAATTATTCGACCAGAAGACTTATTGATTGGAGACATGCTTAAGCCAACCAGCTCTGAATCGAGCGAATCGATAACTCTTCACGTTGCAAAGATTTAATTCCTTCAACGGCAGCTTTAAAACCTGCCGTTGTTGTAATGCACGGAACTGATCGTTGTACAGCAGCAGTGCGAATGAGCCAACCATCTTGGCGAGTACCGCGCCCGACTGGTGTATTTATTATGAGATCTATTTCCCCAGAATTAATCAACTCAACAATCGTCTTTTCCCCCATTGGACCTGTGCCTTCGGAGTGTTTACGAACACGAGTACACGGAATTTGTCTGGAAGCCAGTGCGTCAGCTGTCCCACCTGTTGCGAGGATTCGAAATCCAACTCGCGAAAGATCATGCGCAGCTTGTATTCCATGAACTTTATCTTTATCGGCCAAACTAACAAAAACCGTTCCCTGTTTTGGGAGTGCGCCAAATGCACTGATTTGCGATTTTGCATAACTCTGTCCAAAAGAATTTGAAATACCCATCACTTCACCTGTTGATCGCATTTCAGGTCCAAGAACTGCGTCCACTCCGCGGCCATCTGTTCTGCGGAATCTATTCCAGGGAAGAACTGCTTCTTTAACTGAAATACCTTTTGCAACTCCGTCACCAGCACTAGGTAAGAGTCCCTCTTGACGTAGTTGTGCGATTGATGCGCCAACTGCCAATCGAGCCGCTGCTTTAGCCAGAGCTACGCCAGTTGCCTTGCTAACAAAAGGAACTGTTCTTGACGCGCGCGGATTGGCTTCCAACACAAATAATTGAGATTCACTCATTGCAAATTGAATATTAATAAGCCCTACTACACCTACCGCTCGGGCAATTTTTGTTGTGGCTTCTTTAATTGTTGCAATTTGCTCACGACTGAGAGACATAGAAGGCAGAACACATGCGCTATCTCCTGAATGAATACCTGCTTCTTCGATGTGCTCCATAACTCCGCCAAGGAATAGCTCTTGACCATCAAAAAGTGCGTCGACATCTATTTCAATGGCGCTATCTAGAAACTTATCAACTAGAACGGGGCGATCAGGCGTGATATCAGTTGCTCGAGAAATAAATCCTGCCAGCGATTCGTCATCGTAGACAATTTCCATTCCGCGTCCACCAAGAACGAAAGATGGTCTTACCAAAACTGGATAACCAATGCGTTGGGCGATGTTAATGGCCTCCTGCTCTGAGGAAGCCATACCGTACTCGGGAGCCAACAAACCTTCTTGTTTAAGTATGTCACCGAAGGCACCGCGTTCTTCAGCTAGATTAATTGCTTCTGGACTTGTTCCTAGAATTGTTACACCGGCTTCTTTTAATCCAGCAGCTAAACCCAGTGGAGTTTGACCACCGAGTTGTGTAATAACTCCCAGAACAGGTCCTGCCTGAGTTTCAGCATGAATTACTTCAAGAACATCTTCGAGAGTTAAAGGTTCAAAGTACAACCGATCGCTAGTGTCATAATCCGTTGAAACTGTCTCTGGATTGCAATTGAGCATGATGGTTTCAAAATCACTATCTTGAAGTGCAAAACTTGCATGTACGCAGGAATAATCAAATTCAATACCCTGACCAATACGGTTAGGTCCACTTCCTAAAATGATCACTGCTGGCTTTGTGCGCGGCTTCACTTCGGTCTCTTCTTCATAACTTGAATAGTGGTACGGAGTGAAAGCTTCGAATTCGGCGGCGCATGTGTCCACAGTTTTGTATACAGGATGAATTCCAAGATGATTTCTAGTTCGGCGAACATCTTCTTCTGTAATTGATCTCAATTGAGCTATTTGGATGTCAGAAAAGCCTAAACTTTTGGCACTTCGAATGACCTCGGCATTTAGTTCACCTGGCTGAGCAATTAGTTGTGCACGATCATTAATTATCGAAATTTGTTCGAGATACCAAGGGTCAATCCTCGTTGCTTCATGTACGGATTTAATGCTTGCTCCACACCACATAGCTAATTGAACTTGTTGTAAGCGGTATTCAGTTGGTGTGCGCATTTTTTGAAGCAGTTGATCTACGGCAATCGCTTTCTCATCCGCAGGGAATGTAAAAATTGCTTCTTTTCTCTCCAGAGATCGAAGAGCCTTCATCAAAGCCTCTGGAAAACTTCGGCCGATAGCCATCGCTTCACCGACACTTTTCATGGTTGTAGTTAGCCGTGGATCTGCATCCGCAAATTTTTCAAACGCAAAGCGAGGAACTTTAACAACCACATAATCTAATGTTGGCTCAAAAGAGGCCGGCGTAACCTTGGTAATATCATTTCTAATTTCATCAAGGGTGTATCCGATTGCCAATTTTGTAGCAATTTTTGCGATCGGAAATCCAGTTGCTTTTGATGCCAAGGCACTTGAGCGTGACACACGTGGATTCATTTCAATTACGATGATGCGACCACTCTCTGGATTCACAGCAAACTGAATGTTGCATCCACCAGTATCAACGCCAACTTCTCGGATGATTGAAATGGAGAGGTCGCGGAGCTTTTGATATTCAACATCAGTAAGTGTCATTGAAGGTGCCACAGTTATTGAATCACCCGTATGCACACCCATCGGATCCAAGTTTTCAATACTGCAAACGATTACTACGTTATCCGTTTTGTCGCGCATAACTTCAAGTTCGTATTCTTTCCAACCGATAATTGATTCTTCAAGCAACACTTCAGATGTTGGGCTATGGCGAAGGCCTGCTCCAGCAATCTGCTTCAGTTCATCTTCTGTGAATGCGATCCCCGAACCCAATCCCCCCATAGTGAAGGAAGGCCTTACTACAACTGGATAGTTCAGTGTTTTTGCAGCCTCGAGCGCTTGGTCCATGGTGTGGCAAATTATTGATTTTGCACTCTCACCACCAACTTTTTCAACAATTGCTCGGAATAATTCGCGATTCTCACCACGTTTTATGGCATCAACGTCTGCACCAATTAACTTCACTCCATACTTGGCTAAAGTTCCTAATTCATACAAACCAATTGCAGCATTGAGCGCTGTCTGTCCACCAAGAGTAGCCAAGACCGCATCTGGTTTTTCCTTGATAATGATGCGCTCAATAAATTCAGG
>CAZNWM010000003.1:0-39427 GCA_964576975.1 uncultured Candidatus Planktophila sp. | reverse complement strand
AACTGGATACTTCAACATTAACTCGATGAAACGATCAAACAAATAATCAGCATCATGTGGACCTGCGGCAGCCTCAGGGTGATACTGCACGCTAAATGCTCCCCTTTCCAACAGTTGCAAACCTTCCACCACACCGTCGTTCAGAGATACGTGTGTGACTTCACCAGTTCCAAAAACTGTTGAAAAAACTCCATCCGTTGGAGCCTTCAAAGCGAAACCATGATTGTGAGCAGTAATTTCAACCTTATTGGTGTTCTTATCGATTACTGGTTGATTTATTCCGCGATGCCCAAATTGCAATTTATAAGTTTCAAAGCCTAATGCACGACCCAAAATTTGATGTCCGAAACAAATTCCGAATACTGGAATCTCCGCCAACAAAACTTCACGTACTAAGTCGATCGTTGCCGTCATCGTTGCTGGATCCCCTGGACCATTGGAGAGAAAAACGCCATCTGGTTTGAGCGCTGCAACGTCACTAAATGATGTGTTGTAGGGCATCACATGTGTTTCTACACCGCGAATGGAAAGGGCACGTGGAGTTGCACCCTTTATGCCCAGATCTATAGCAGCTACTGTGAATTTCTTTCTACCAATAGCGGGAACAACGTAAGTTTGTTTTGTAGATACATCTTCACTTAGATAAGAACCAGACATTTGAGGTTGCTTGCGTACTTCAATCACCATTTCTTCTCTGCTCAGATTCTGACCTGAGAATATTCCGACACGCATCGCCCCTCGATCGCGTAAATGTCTTGTTACAGCCCGAGTATCGACTCCTGAAATGCCAACAATCTTTTGCTTTATCAATTCTTGTTCAAGTGAGTTTTCACTGCGCCAATTACTGGTTACTGGCGAAGGATTACGAACAACAAATCCTGAAACCCAAATCTTCTTAGATTCGTTGTCCTCTGTGTTTATTCCTGTATTGCCAATGTGCGGTGCAGTCATAACAACAACTTGCTTGTGATAAGAAGGATCTGTCAATGTTTCCTGATAGCCCGTCATGCCTGTTTGAAAGACTGCTTCACCAAAAGTTGTGCCTTCAAAAGCCCAAGATGATCCTTCAAAAATTCGTCCGTCATCTAGAACTAAGAAGGCTTTGCTCATGATCTACCATCCACGTTTGTATACGGAACTAACGCAGCTTTTTGCAACGTTGGGACTCCATTGAAGAAAGTTTCAGAAATCACGCCAGGTAGTTCCATTCCGTGAAAAGGAGTGTTGCGACTACGAGAGGCTACTAAGTCACGGTCCACTCTCCAACTGGCACGAGGGTCAATTACCGTGAGATTTCCCATTTCGCCAACTTTAAAGTGCCCGCCCTGGAGGGAATATCGTCCAATACGCGCTGGAGTCCTTGAAAAACGCTCTGCTACACCTTTCCAATCCAACAACTTCGTTTCAACCATAGTCAGAGCAACGATGGAGAGTGCAGTTTCTAACCCAAGCATTCCAAAGGCAGCTTCCTGCCATTCGCACTCTTTACTCTCTGCCGGATGAGGTGCGTGATCGGTAGCAACTATGTCAATGATTCCCTCTGCCAGCGCTTCGCGTAGTGCATGTACATCTTTTTCTGTTCTAAGTGGAGGATTGACTTTATAAACCGGATCATAGGAAGCTGCTAGCTCATCTGTTAGCAATAGGTGGTGAGGTGTTACTTCAGCGGTAACGTTTATTCCTCGTGCTTTAGCCCAGCGAATAATCTCAACGCCCCCTGCAGTTGTAACGTGACATACATGCAATCGAGATTGGACGTGATCGGTTAGTAAAACATCGCGAGCAATGATTGCTTCTTCTGCTACAGCCGGCCAACCCTTTAGTCCCAGAACTGAGGAGATAATTCCTTCATTCATTTGAGCATTAACTGTGAGGTCTGGATCTTGCGCATGCTGAGCGATTACTCCATCAAATTTCTTTACATACTCAAGTGCTCTTCGCATAACAGCTGGGTTCGAAACACAGTGTCCGTCATCGCTAAAAATACGTACTCGTGCAGCGCTATCGGCCATGGCGCCTATTTCAGATAATTCGCTTCCCGCTAAATTATTTGTCACCGCGCCGATAGGAAAAACATCACATAAACCTGCTTCAATTCCCAAGCGAAACACTTGCTCAACTACACCCGCAGTGTCTGCAACTGGTGAAGTATTTGGCATTGCAGAAAGGGCAGTGAATCCACCTTTAGCACCGGCGCGAGAAGCTGATAAAACAGTTTCGGAGTCCTCTTTTCCTGGCTCGCGAAGATGCGTGTGAAGATCAACTAGTCCAGGAAGAATTATCTTTCCTGAAGCATCAATTACTTCAGCTCCGCTGTTGGTTGGATTTTCAAAACCGCTGATTTTGCCTTCACTGATGAATAGATCCTTCTTGGAACCATCATCTAGAGTTCCACCCGAAATAAAATAATTCTTACTCATGCGAGTGCTCCTGATTCAATTCCTTCTCCAGTTAAGAGCGTATACAAGATAGCCATTCGAACGCTAACTCCATTGCTGACTTGCTCCACAATTACTGATCGAGCACTGTCAGCTACATCAGCAGTGATTTCTAATCCACGATTCATGGGTCCTGGATGCATAATGATCGAGTCTTTTTTCATTCGCTTTACTCGATCAGAATTTAATCCAAAGTAGCGCGAATACTCCCGTGCGTTTGGAAAGAAAAGTTCATTCATTCTTTCGCTTTGCACGCGAAGCATCATGATGGCATCGGCTTGTGGAATTACATCATCGAAATCATAGGAAACTTTCGCAGGCCAACTCTGGATACCAACTGGCAACAGAGTGGGAGGCGCAACTACGGTAACCGTTGCTCCAAGCTTTGATAGCAACAAAACATTTGATCGTGCGACGCGAGAGTGCAAGATATCGCCCACTATTGCCACATGTAATCCTTGTAGATTTTTAGACCCTTGCATTAAATGCTTTCGAAGTGTGTATGCATCCAAAAGCGCTTGGCTGGGATGTTCGTGTGTTCCATCACCGGCATTAATTACTGTTCCAGACATCCACTGAGAAGAAGCCAAACGATGTGGTGCACCTGATGCTTGGTGGCGAATAATGACCGCATCAGCCCCCATCGCTTGAAGAGTTTGAGCAGTATCTTTTAAGGATTCGCCTTTACTGACGCTGGAACCTTTGGAGCTGAAGTTAATTACATCTGCAGATAATCTCTTGGCCGCAGCTTCAAATGAGATTCGGGTGCGAGTTGAATCTTCAGCAAATAGATTGACAATCGTTCGACCGCGCAAAGTGGGCAATTTCTTCATTGGTGCATCTGAAACTCGCGCTAGTTCGACTGCAGTATCTAAGATCGAAATTGCTTCGCTTTGGTTAAGGTCATTTATTGACAAAAGATGTTTCATAGTTCGCCAGCCTTGCCGACTAGAACTTCGTCAACTCCATCAATTTCCGTAAGATGAACTTTTACTGATTGGTCTAGCGATGTAGGCAAGTTCTTTCCTACATAATCAGCTCGAATCGGCAGCTCTCGATGACCTCGATCAACAAGTACTGCTAGTTGCACCGTGCGTGGACGCCCGATCTCTCCAAGTGCATCAAGGGCTGCTCGAATGGTTCGGCCTGAGAAAAACACATCATCGATAAGAACAACATCTTTACCTTCAATCCCGGTAGTTGGAATTTTTGTTGGCATCAAAGCTCGCGGTGGACGCAAGCGAAGGTCATCTCGGTGAAGTGTTATGTCCAATGTTCCAACTGGAACAGGTTTAGATTCAATACCTTCGATAATCACTGCAATACGGTGAGCAAGATGAGCGCCACGAGTTGGGATTCCGAGTAGAACTAAATTATGGGAGCCACCATTGCGCTCAAGAATTTCATGGGAAATACGAATCAACGCTCGAGATATATCTGCCGACGGCAGGGCAACGCTCATGTAAATCTCCTTCCCCACCTCGCAGGATGGGTCGTTAAAGGATGCAGGCGAAGAATAGCACCAAAGAAGTAGCACCTGTGGACAGGAAAAATCGGCGTTTCTCGGGGTAACTTAGATTTGCCACCATGAGAAAGAACGCCGAAACTCTTGAAACAGCCAAGCAACTAGGACGAACCCTTCGCAGTATCCGCATAAAGAGAAAATGGAGTCTTAAGGAGTTCGAGGTAGCCAGCGGAGAAAAGATAAAAGATGTTGTGCTTGGATCCTATGAACGCGGAACACGTTCGGTTTCTGTAGCAAATCTGCAAATTATTGCTAACACTTACCAGCTTCCCATGAGCGCTCTCTTAGGTGAAAGAGAAGTTTCTAGTAAGACTCACTTCGAAAACCGCGTAATTATAGATTTGCGTAAAATTCGCGATTCCTTGCCTTCCTCAAACTCAGTGCCCCTGACGCTACTTGATAAATTCACTCAAATAATCATAGGTATGCGAAGTGACTGGAATGGTGAAGTACTCTCGCTTCGATCAAGTGATGTTGCATTCTTATCGATGATTTCTTCCAATAATGAATCAGAACTTAAATCTTTTTTTATAACTAAAGATTAAGATCGCTGCGAATTGAAGCAATTCTTCCAAGAACACCGTGTATATATCCTGATGATTCGTCGGTGGATAACTCCTTAGCCAGCGCCAAGGCTTCATCAATAGCAACGCCATCTGGAACATCTTGTTGCCACAATAATTCGTAAATACCTAGACGCAGGATGTTTCTATCAACGGCTGGTAAGCGATCCATATCCCATCCCTGGGCGTAAGTTGAGATTAATTCATCAATCTTGCGCTTATTGGTATCAACACCCGTGATAAGAACTTTGGTGTAATCACGAATAGGTCTCGCGTCGGGACCCTCTTCTTCGACGTCTCGGAGAGCGAGTAAATCAAGTGAAGCTTTTCCACGTATATCGGATTCGTACAGAAGATCCAAAGATTGCTTACGAGCCTTACTTCGTGCTGACACCTTTAAGCGCGACCTTGGTACGAACCATCTCGAGTATCGACAATTACAATCTCATCTTGCTTGATGAAAAGTGGCACTTGAATTTCAATTCCCGTTTCAACAGTTGCTGGCTTAGTTCCACCGGAAGAACGGTCGCCCTGAATTCCAGGTTCGGTATAGGTGACCTTCAGAGGTACCGATGCTGCAAGTTCTATGTATAAAGGATTTCCTTCGTGAACAGCAACAATGGCTTCAGTATTTTCTAACATGTAATTTACAGCGTCCCCAACAACCTCAGAGGAAATGTTGGTCTGATCAAAAGTTTTGTTATCCATGAATACGAAATCTTCGCCATCTTTGTATAAGAAGTTCATTTCACGCTTTTCAAGAATTGCAACGTCAATCTTGACGCCGGCGTTGAAAGTTTTGTCTACAACTTTTCCAGTAAGCACAGACTTGAGCTTGGTTCGAACGAATGCTGGACCTTTACCTGGCTTAACATGCTGGAACTCGACAACATTCCATAGTTGTCCCTCTATGTCTAACGTCATTCCATTTTTAAGATCATTCGTTGTTGCCACTTGTATAACCACACTTTTCCTGTAATCGGGCCAAATTGGCCGGGCTATCGATTGCCGATAGTCAAGGGAGTAAGGATACCCGCTATAGAAGAGCTTTTAGTGCGCTCATAGCCAGTGCGTATGAATTGGGACCAAAACCACCAATTGTTCCGTTGGCTACACCAGAAATCACTGAGGTATGGCGAAACTCTTCACGTGCTAAAGGATTCGATAGATGTACTTCAATTAAAGGAGATTTAACAAGTTCGGCTGCATCACGGATTGCATACGAATAGTGAGTGAAGGCCGCTGGATTGATGATGACTGGATAGGAATTATCAGCTGCTTCATGAAGCCATGAAATTATCTCTGACTCATCATCACTTTGGCGAACATCGGCAGCAAAACCGTGTGAAGATGCAGAGCTCTCTATCAAATTCACCAGCTGCGGATAACTCAGATCACCATATATCGATGAATCTCGAATATCTAAGCGCGAAAGATTTGGCCCATTAATTACTAGTACCTTCATTGGGATATTTTCTCATACACTTTTGAAAGTTCTTCTACGTTCAATCCTTCAATTCGTTGTGTCTTACCTATTGACGACAATCCGACAAAACGGAGCGTGTTTCCACGAGACTTCTTATCGATACCCATCAAGGCATGTAGTTGAGAGAACGCCGCACGGTCAAAAGTTGTTGGCAAGCCAATCTTGCTGAGTAGCTCAACATGCAGCGAAACTTCATCGGATGACAGACCGCAGTGTTCCGCTGACAAATGTGCTGCGAAAACAAGTCCAATTGATACCGCTTCTCCGTGACGAAGGGAGTATTTCGAATAGCGCTCAATGGCATGACCGAGAGTATGTCCATAATTGAGAACTTCACGTTCAAAACTTTCTTTAAAATCAGCACTAACCACTCTTGCCTTTACCGAAACAGATTTTTCGATCAATTGATCCAACAGTTTCAAATTATCGCGATCTTTATCTATATCAAAACTCTTCATTAGTTCCAGAATGCTTGCATCGGCAATAAATCCTGTTTTTATTACTTCGGCTAAACCAGCAGCGATATCTCGCGTAGACAAAGACTTTAGCCATGTCGAATCAATAATTACTTTCTTTGGTGAATGAAAGGCCCCAATTAAGTTTTTGCCGTACTCGCTATTAATTCCCGTCTTTCCACCAATTGATGCATCAACCATTCCGGCAAGCGTTGTTGGAATGGCAATCCAATCAACACCACGTAGCCACGAAGCACTCACGAAACCCGTCACATCAGTAATCGTTCCTCCGCCGATACCAACGATGAGATCTGATCTAGTGAATCCAGCCGCTCCCAGCCAATCCCACATTTTCGCCAATGTTTGAGTGGATTTTGCCGCTTCACCATCAGGCAACGGGAAGTAATGAACATCTGCTTCAATGGAAATTTTCGGGATCGAATCCTTTTGGTTTTCTGAGAAAAAGATGGCGATTCGAGAATAATGAGAAGCGCTCAAAATCAACTCATCCAGCCAGGGGTTACCTATCACGACATCGTATTGATGTTCAGATTTCACAGTGATAACACTCATGCCAGAAGTGTAACAATCTGTGCTGCTGCTTCGTTTGGCGTTAACTTGTCAGTAATAATGCAATGGTGCGCTAACGATTCATAAATTGGCCGTCTTATATTCATAAGCTCTTGCCATTGTGCACGAGGATTACCCAACAGAAGTGGTCTGTCTCTGTTGAAACCAACGCGTGGAGCTGCGCCAGCGAGTGAAACATCTAAGAAAACAACTGCAGAACCTGAACTTTTAATCGCAGATTGAGCAGTTTCTGAAAGTGGGGCACCACCGCCGAGACTTAGAACCCCCGAATGCGTTTGGATCTGCTGAAGCAGAACCTCTAATTCTTTTTCGCGAAAGTATGGTTCACCTTTATCCACGAAAATCTCACTGATGCTCTGATTCTCTTGTTCAGAAATAACCGAGTCAGTGTCGACAAAATCATCGTTGAGAAGTCGTGCAAGTGATTTACCAACGCTGGATTTTCCAGCGCCAGGAGGTCCGATCAAAATAACGCGTGGCGGCATTTTATTTAAAGCGAAGGTTTTTCATGTAAGACTCGAAATTTCGACGAGTTTCAGAAACGCTATCTCCGCCAAACTTTTCTAGAACAGCTTCAGCAAGAACTAGGGCTGCCATTGCTTCTGCCACAACTCCTGCTGCAGGTACTGCGCATACATCTGATCGTTGATTGATTGCTTTGGCGGCTTCACCTGTCGCAACATCAATTGTGTCTAAGGCTTTTGGCACAGTAGAAATAGGTTTCATCGCAATACTTATTCTGAGAATCTCGCCATTGGACATTCCGCCTTCTGTGCCACCGGCTCTATCTGTACGTCTAACAATCTTGCCTGACGAGTTCTTCTCTATTTCATCGTGAGCAACAGATCCACGACGAGTAGCCGTTAGAAAACCATCACCAATTTCAACTCCCTTAATTGCTTGAATACCCATCATTGCTCCCGCTAAACGAGAATCCAAGCGACGATCCCAATGGACATGCGAACCCAGTCCTGGTGGGGCATTAAAAACTAGAACTTCACACACTCCACCCAAAGTGTCACCATCGGAGTGCGCTTTTTCAATCTCTTGAATAATTAGTTCACTCGTTTTTTCATCAGCGCATCTGACTGGATTTGCATCAATTTTTAATTGATCATTTTCAGTGGGCAAAACTGCATCATCAGGTACTCGAACGCCACCGATGGAAATCACATGACTAAGAATCTTTATTCCAACACTTTGTTCTAAGAAAGCTCGAGCAATCGCTCCCAACGCAACTCGCGCTGCTGTTTCACGTGCGCTAGCGCGTTCCAAAATTGGCCTTGCGTCATCGAAATCGTATTTTTGCATTCCAACCATGTCTGCATGCCCTGGTCGTGGTCGAGTTAATGGTGCATTGCGCGCTAAGCCCGATAATTCAGATTCATCTATCGGATCTGCTGACATAACTTTTTCCCACTTAGGCCATTCCGAATTGCCTACTTCAATTGCAATTGGTCCGCCTTGAGAAACTCCTAAACGAATTCCACCTTTGATCGTGATTTTATCTGCTTCGAAATTTTGTCTGGCTCCGCGGCCAACCCCTAAGCGTCGTCGTGCTAAGTCTTTATCAATATCTGCTGTAGAAATCTTTATGTGCGCGGGTAACCCTTCGACGATTGCCGTAAGGGCTGGACCATGTGACTCTCCTGCTGTTAACCAACGCATTGTCCTATTGTGGCAGAAGAAGACCAATCGGGGCGCATAAATAAAGCCAAACCGCTAGAAAGATGCTGGGTGCCATCGCCATTGGAGATAGGAACTTTCTTTTGTGGATGTAATGAAGGCACACTTGCAGAAATAGGGCACACCACAGTGAGAGAAAGTAAATTTCTATCTGTCGAAAACCCACATCGATGAAACCAAAAGCAAGTACGGTCAGTAATTTTACATCGCCAAAACCAATGCCCGAATCAGTCGGAATCAAAAATCCAACTAAAAACAGTATTGTAAAAATTGAAAAGAATATGAAGCTTGAAAAGATTTGTGAGAATAAATCACCCACGAGAATTGAGTGAAGGAAAAGAAGAACAAAGAGATTGAACAAAAGGATGTTGCGTATCTTATGAAAACGCAGGTCTTCTAAAGAAATTTTGATAGAAAAGAAGAAGAGAATTACATACGGGGCTAAATGCACCCTATGAGGTTAAACTGAGAATTCGCTCCTTAAGAATTGGGATAACTCAGATGTGGAGATGTCGGCGCCTGTGAAAAACTTTATCTGTTCAATTCCTTGAGCGATTAAAAGCTCTAAACCGCCCATGACTCGACCTCCCTGCTCGCTCCATGAATGAGCAAAATGTGTTGGCCATGGATCATAAAGTGCATCAAAGAAGATCCCAGTTGGCTTAGTAACAAGACCTGCGGCAAATTCATCTAAAGCAAACTTAGGTGTTGTATTAATAACGAGATCTGAGGTCAAAAGAACTTCATTGAATACCCATGGTGAAAAAGTCATAGAGGACTGCTGTACACAACTTCGCAACGAATGTTCTCGTTCGGAGTTTCTATGAATTACTTGAATACGCGTGCCAGTAAAATCAAAAGCTGCTGCGGCTGCTCTGGCAGTTGCTCCAGAACCGATAATTACAACTGAGGTAGGTTTAGTGGCGCTGTGTAAATCCCAAGCATTCTTAAAGCCAATAACATCTGTAGAAAATAGTTTCCAAGCACCATCTTCGTTAACTATCGTATTTCCGCTCTTAATCCGCTGAACCAAAGGATCTACGAAGTCAACGCAATCGAGTGCTTCCTCTTTCAGAGGCATGGTTAAAGAGAAGCCAGTCCAAGAATCAGATTTATCTGACAAGAATTTAGTCAGTGTTCCAGCCGGCACTTCAAAAGAAGAATATGTACCGGGTACATTAAGAAACTTATAGGCTGCATTATGCAAGCGAGGCGAGAGTGAATGCGAAATGGGTGAACCAAGAACAGCTGCTTGAATCAATTAAATGCACCCGCCTTTCTGTTCTTTGTATACAAAACTTTCCATTGGTTAAACTGAGAAAAGTCAGCTGTGAATCGTGTATCTCCTGGGCTAACTGTAATGAAGTACAGCCAGTCTCCGGCGGCCGGATTAAGGGCTGCTTGAATAGCGTCTAATCCCGGATTTCCAATTGGTCCGGGTGGCAATCCATATTTACGATACGTGTTGTAGTCAGACTTTACTAAAGTTGACTTCTTGCTCACGAAGATACTCCCCCGAGCTTTTATCGCGTAGTTGATGGTTGAATCCATCTGCAATGGCATACCTATTTTCAACCTATTAAGGATTACCCTAGAAATCTTTGCGAAATCTTCTATATCGCCCTCGGCTTGAATGATCGAAGCCATAATCAAGAGTTTTTGTGCACTAAAATTAGGGTCTGAGTTTAATGGCAAGGAATTAGTTTTAAATTCAAACTTTTCGATCATGGACTGTATCGCTTCTTGTGCCGTTGTACCTTTTGTGAAGCTGTACTGTGCGGGAAACAATAACCCTTCTAGCACCTTAAAGCCTTCTGGTTTCTTAACATTACCCACTGCCTTAATAATTTCTTTACGTTCAAATCCATTCTTTTCTAACATAGCGAAAACTTCTGAATTCCAAGCTCCTTCAAAAACCCTTATCAAATTTGGCATTCGAGAAGCATCGAGTAATTGATCTAAGGCTTGGGCAGCCGAAATCTTTGTGTTTAAAAGGTGTATTCCGGGAGCAATTCGAGCTGCGCGAGAATCAGCAATGGCCACTCTAAAAAAGCTTTGAGATGACTCTACAACTCCTGCTGAAAAAAGTTTCTTGGCAATCGCCGAACCTGTTGCTCCTTCTTCAACATTGATTTCAACTAGTTCCTCTGTTGAAGAGATTACCCGAGTCGGATAGTCCGCGGTTCCAGCGTTAGATGACCGAAGTTCATGCGCTGCAAAGGTGAAAGAGAAAACAAGCGCGAACGCAAGAGAAACTCGGAGCAACGCTTGCTTATTCACCTGACTATTTTCTTTTTTCAATTGCTATTGCTTGCTCGAGAATTGCAACTGCTGCTGCCTGATCAATGGCAGCTTTACTTTCTCGCGTACTTAAACCTGACTCCTTCAGTTGACGCGCAGCACCAACTGTGGACAATCTTTCATCAATCATTGAGCATGCAACACCGTAGCGTTTTGAAATCTCGACTTTAAACTCTTCCGCTTTTTGCATCGAAACACTCGATGCACCAGAAAGGTGCTTTGGCGACCCAACATAAATATGGATTGGCTCGTACTCTGAAACTAGTTCATCTATTTGGTCCCATAAGTGCTCATCATTGTTCTTTAAAGTGATGACAGGAGATGCAAGAATCGCATCAGGATCGCAGACTGCTACACCAATGCGAACATCACCATAATCAAAGGCCAAACGTCGCCCTCGAAGCATCTTATTTTCCAGTAATTACTTGTTCGATTGCCAAAAGTGCTTCTGAAATCTTTGATGTGTCAGTTCCGCCACCTTGAGCGAAATCATCTTTGCCGCCACCACCACCGCCGAGAATTGTTGAACCAATTTTTACCAGAGCGCCTGCCTTCACACCTGCAGCCCTAGCTTCATCACTGGTTGCAACTACAAGTACTGGTTTGGAATCAACCACACTTACCAAGACAACAACGCTTGAAGGGGTCTTACTCCGTAAATCCAATGCGATTGTTCGAAGGTTTTCGCTAGTTATACCATCAGTTAGCTGAGAGCTAATCAGTGAAACGGAACCAATCTTCTTTACGCTCTTAATTAGTTCAGCGCTCTTTGCCAGCGCAGCATCAGTACGAACAGATGCCAGCTCTTTTTCTATCTCTTTTAACTTGTTTACGAGATCAGATATTCTTTCGGGTAACTCTTCTACTCGAGCACCTTTGATGATTTCAGTGAGTGAGCTAAGTAGAACGTGTTCTCTAGCTAAAAATTTATAAGCATCCGCACCAACTAAAGCTTCAACGCGCCTAACACCAGCACCAATAGATGACTCACTAAGTAGTTTCACAATACCTAATTGACCAGAACGCGAAACGTGCGTACCTCCACACAGTTCTCGAGCCCAATCACCAACACTAACTACGCGCACTTGATCGCCATATTTTTCACCGAACAATGCCATTGCGCCAAGTTTTTTTGCTTCCACTTGGCTCATAACTTCGGCACTTACTTCAAGATTTTCTAGCAAGAGTGTATTAACTCGAGACTCAACATCGTTTAAAACTGAATCAGGAACCGCACCAGGTGCGGGGAAATCAAATCTAAAGCGACCCGGTGAATTCTCAGATCCTGCCTGTGTTGCAGTTTCTCCAAGAATTTCACGGAAAGCCTTATGCACCATATGTGTTGCGGTGTGTGCGCGCGATATGGCTTCACGACGTTCATTATCAATCTTTGCAAATGCGCTGCTGCCAGCTTCGATGTTTCCACTACGCACACGACCGCGGTGAACATTGATTCCGGGTACCGGTGTTTGAACGTCATCAATTTCGATAACTGCACCATTCGAAAGTGTAATTAATCCGCCATCAGCTAGTTGTCCGCCACCTTCTGCATAAAATGGTGTCCTATCTAAAATCACTTCGATCTCATCGCCGGATTTTGCAGATTGCACAGAAGCGCCATCGCTAACCAAAGCTTTGATTGTTGATTCGCTTTCTTGGTGGGTATACCCGATAAATGTTGTTAGCCCATGTGTATCGGCTATCGACTTATAAACACTTAGGTCGGTATGTCCGCTCTTCTTCGCCTTTGAATCAGCTTTCGCGCGATCACGTTGCTCTTTCATTAAACGTCGGAAGCCATCCTCATCGACTTCTAGACCTTCTTCACGAGCCATTTCCAACGTTAGATCAAATGGGAAGCCGTATGTGTCATGTAACTTAAATGCAGCATCGCCAGAGATCTTGCTCCCCTTGCTCTTTTTAATTGCAGCACTCTCAACTTCAAAAATTGATGTTCCACTCTTTAAGGTTTGCAGGAAGGTATCTTCTTCAGCTTGTGTTACCGCCAGAATTCGATCGCTTTCTGCATTGAGTTCCGGATACTGCGGCGACATTGCACCGATTGCAGCTTTAGTGAGCTCAGACATGATCAAGTCCTCAGAACCCAGCAAGCGCATATTGCGGATGGTTCTGCGCATCATTCGACGCAGAACATAACCTCGACCCTCATTGCCCGGTGTAACTCCATCACCAATTAACATTGCAGACGTACGAGCGTGGTCAGCAACAACACGAAGGGCAACATCTGACTTTTCATTCTTACCGTACTTAACGCCAGTTAAATCAGATGCACGGTTAAGAATCTGAGCGGTTGTATCAATCTCATAAATGTTTTCAACGCCTTGCAAGAGCGCTGCCATTCTTTCAAGACCAAGACCCGTATCTATGCTCTTAGCTGGTAACTCCCCAAGTATTGGGAAATCATCTTTACCTGAACCCACGCCACGTTCATTTTGCATGAAAACCAAGTTCCATACTTCCATGTAACGATTTTCATCAGCAATCGGACCACCTTCAGCCCCATAATCGGGACCACGATCGTAATAAATTTCTGAACACGGTCCGCATGGTCCTGGAACTCCCATGGACCAGAAATTATCTTCCATTCCGCGCCGTTGAATTCTTTCTAATGGAATACCTATTTTTTTATTCCATATTTGAACAGCTTCATCGTCATCGTGAAAAACAGTCACCCATAACTTTGATTCCGGAAAACCGTAACCACCATCTTTAATAGGACGAGTTAACAAATCCCATGCCAACGCAATGGCGCCTTCTTTGAAATAATCACCAAAAGAAAAATTTCCACACATTTGGAAAAACGACGCGTGGCGAGTTGTTTTTCCAACTTCATCAATATCCAGAGTTCGTACACATTTTTGGACTGACGTAGCTCGCTTGAATGGAGGTGTTACCTCGCCCAGAAAATAGGGTTTAAAGGGAACCATTCCTGCGTTGACGAGTAGTAAGTTTGGATCATCGGCAATAAGTGATGCCGAGGGCACAACTGTGTGCAGTAAACCTTCGCGGTTATCTGATTCGAAGAAGCGCAGCCAGCGCGAACGGATTTCGGCGGATTCCACGTGTGGGGATCACTCAGCCTTCTTCTTCTTTTTCTTGCGGCTCTTTCCCATTTGCGCTGCAGTAACTAATGCGCCAGCAACTTTAAGCGCAGGACCGCTCTTATCGATAAGTCCAGTGGTTGCACTGGTCAATTTCTCTGAGATGTCTTCAACGTTTTTTGTGATCCGGTTAAAACTTTGAAGTGGTCCGTTCACCAAGGTAACTGTTGTGTGAACTTCTTCGATGAGAGGCGTTGTTTCTTCGGTAACGGCCTTTAATGATGCTTTTGCTTCGTCGATAAATCGTCCGACACGAATGACGGCGTAACTAATTGCTATGGCAATAACTAGGAGAGATGACGCCGCAATGATTGTTGCAATTCCACCTGGGCCCATAACTTCCTCCTTTTTAAGCGCAATCAAAAATTCTTATGAGACCAGCCTACCCGATTGCCTTACTTGGCTCCCTCTTTTGGAGCCCCATCTATTCCACTCTCTTTGCGCTGCGCAGGAGTAATAGGTGTCGGAGCGCCAGTTAGTGGATCTCCGCCACTGGCTGTTTTTGGAAACGCAATAACTTCGCGAATTGAATCTGAATGCGAAAGTAATGCGCATAATCTATCTAAACCAAGAGCAATTCCACCGTGAGGAGGAGGTCCGAAATTAAATGCTTCAAGTAAGAATCCAAACTTACTTGCGGCTTCCTCGTCACTTAAACCAATCACTGTAAATACATCTTTTTGCATTGTGCGGTTATGAATACGGATTGAACCACCGCCAAGTTCTGTTCCATTGAGCACAATGTCGTAGGCATAGGCAAGTGCGCTAGCAGGATCTTTTGCAAAAGTTTCTGCATACTCTGGCTTTGGGCCAGTAAATGGGTGGTGCACAGCAGTCCAACCACCATCATCTGTAGGTTCAAACATAGGAGCATCAACAATCCAAACAAACTCCCAGCGATTATTGTCAATCAGTCCGCAACGCTTTCCGATCTCAAGACGCACTGCTCCAAGCAAGTTAAGTGAGGCGGTTCGCTCCCCTGCAGCAAAGAAAATTGCATCCCCTGGCTTTGCTCCAACGTGTGCTGCGATCTTTGCAGCTTCATTTTCACTTAAGTTTTTAGCCACTGGTCCACCGAGTGTGCCATCTGTTGAAACAAGGATGTAAGCAAGACCTTTTGCGCCTCGAGCTTTTGCCCAATCTTGCCAAGCATCGAGTTCTCGACGTGGAGAGTCAGCACCTCCTGGCATAACAACTGCACCAACGTATGGTGCTTGGAAAACTCTGAAAGTGGTTTCCGCAAAAAAAGATGTGCAATCAACTAGTTCAAGGTCAAAACGCAGATCTGGCTTATCAGAACCGAATCGGGCCATCGCATCCAAATAGGTCATTCGTGGAATAGGCAAGGAAATCTGATAATCAAGAACTTCTTTCCAGACCTTAACTAAGATTTTTTCAGCAACAGCCAAAATATCCTCTTGATCAATAAATGACATTTCAATATCGAGTTGAGTAAATTCGGGTTGACGATCTGCTCTGAAGTCTTCGTCTCTGAAGCAACGAGCGATTTGGTAGTACTTCTCCATACCGGCAACCATTAATAACTGCTTGAACAACTGCGGTGATTGCGGCAGTGCATACCAGCTGCCTGGCTGCAAGCGCACAGGGACTAAGAAATCGCGTGCACCTTCTGGGGTTGAGCGAGTTAAGTAAGGTGTTTCGATTTCAAGGAATGCTTCATCTTCCATGACGCGTCGAATAGTTGAAGTAACTTTTGAACGCAAACGTAAATTAGCCGCAGGTCCTTCTCGACGAAGATCGAGATAGCGGTACTTAAGGCGGACTTCTTCTGAAATTTCTACGTCATCACCGCTATCTACTGGAAATGGTAGCGCTGATGCTTCACTTAAAACAACAACATCATCGCCCATAACTTCAATGGCACCAGTGGGAACTGCAGCGTTCTCATTTCCAGCAGGTCTTGTGACAACTTCTCCTGTGATTTTCAAACACCACTCTGCACGCAGCGCGCCTGCAATTTTTTCATCACGAATAACTACTTGTACCCAACCGGTTGCATCACGGAAATCAATAAATGCAACACCACCGTGATCTCGACGGCGTGCAACCCAGCCAGTTAATGTGACACTTTGACCAACATGGGAAGCTCGAAGCGTTCCAGCTCCATGTGTGCGCAACATTTAACGGCCTCTTTTTCTAATGTTAACTACTTCGAAGAAACGCTCAGAAGATGTTTCTGCAAGGAAGCAAGAGTAACCGATGAAGTCTTACCTGTGCTCATCTCTTTGAGTTCTACCGTTCCGCTAGAAACTTCACTTTCTCCAAGAACAATTACGTAGGCAGCGCCACTCTTATCTGCTGCCTTCATTGAGCCCTTGAGAGCCCGATCGCCAAAGGAGATTTCAACGCGCAATCCTGAACTTCGAAGTTGCTGAGCAATAGTTAACGCGGAAGTTTTACTCTCATCACCAAGTGGAATTATGAATAAATCAGATGTGAATTCCTGATCAAATGAAATTCCTTCCGCTTCAGCTGCTAAGACGCATCGATCTATTCCCAGGCCGAAACCAATACCGGAAAGTTCTTGTCCCCCGAGTTCGGCCATAAGTCCGTCATAACGGCCACCTCCACCAATGCCTGATTGGGCACCCAATAATTCGTGAACGAATTCAAATGTTGTTCCGGTGTAGTAATCCAGACCCCGAACCATTCTGGGATTAACCGTAAATTCAACCCCTAGCGCCGTTAGGTGTTTCTGTACTGATTCGAATTCTTTTCTCGATTCATCTGACAAATAGTTAAGCAGCAATGGTGCCTTGGCCATCTGCTTTTTGACTTCTTCGCGTTTATCGTCAAACAAACGGAGCGGATTAATCGTTGCACGTGCTTTGGTTGCATCATCTAAATCTAATTTTTCGATGTAGGCCACTAAATCAACACGATGTTTTGCCCGCGATTGCGAGTCTCCTAGAGATGTAATTTCAAGTCGGTATTTCTTCAATCCAATGGATTTGAAGCCTGCATCCGCAATAGCAATAACCTCGGCATCTAGCGCACTATCTTGTGTGCCAATTGCCTCAATACCTACCTGATAAAACTGACGAAATCGTCCAGCTTGTGGACGTTCAGCGCGGAAAAAAGCTCCGCTGTAATAAAGTTTTGCGGGCAATTGCCCGCGATCTAATCCATGTTCGATTACTGCACGCATTACACCAGCTGTTCCTTCTGGTCGAAGAGTTATTGATCGGCCGCCGCGATCTTCGAATGTGTACATCTCCTTGGAAACAACATCAGTTGATTCCCCAACGCCACGAGTAAATAACTCCGTATCTTCAAAAACTGGCAATTCAATTAATTCATACCCTGCATTTCTAGCCGGAGTAAGAAGGGTTTCGCGCACAGATTCAAACTTTCTAGATTGCGGAGGAACATATTCGCTTACGCCCTTTGGAGCTTGAATTTGATTCTTCTTGCTCATCGTCGTCCTGATTTCTTAGCAGCATCTATGAGATATGGGTTTGTCTTTCTTTCATGTCCAATGCTCGTATCAGGACCATGCCCAGGAAGAACACGCAAATCATCAGCTAGTGTTAAAACTTTGTTAACCAAAGTATCTTGCATTGATTCTGCCGATCCAGATGGCAAATCTGTTCTTCCAATGGCTCCAGCGAATAAAACATCGCCACTAATCAGAACTTCTTCATTTACTTTAAACATGAGAGAACCACGAGTATGACCTGGGGAATGAATTGCGTGAAACTTCATACCCAACATCTCTACTTCTGCTCCATGACGTAATTCTCGTACATCGTTGGGTTCAGCAAACTCCATAGCGCTTAATGTCGCTAAAAATTCAGGACCATGAGCCCGTTCTGGATGCAATAACAAGGCCCGGTCTTCACTATGAATATAGGTTGGAATGCCGTACCCATCTGCAATAGGAACTATAGAAAACGTATGGTCCAAATGACCATGAGTGATGATTGCTGCAACAGGTTTCAAATTGTTTTCACCCAGAACCATCGCCAAGGTGTCGGAAACATCTGGCATTCCAGGATCAACAACGACACATTCCCCACCAGCTTTGTCCGCGATGATCCAGCAATTGGTTGCAAACATGGGGGCAGCGAAGGAGGTGATGAACACGGTATTTCCCTTCGGCTACGCCTAAATATGGAGTCAGTTACGCGGGAAATTTCGCCGCGCACATAGGGACAGGGTACCTTTTACCTTCACCAAGCCGCCTGACCAACTCGTATAAATAGTTTAAGAGTTAGTCCAATAGCGAAGATCGAAGTCGATTAACGCGCTGAAGGGAAGACCATGTCTGACATCAATCCTTTATCAATATCAGTTCCAACTTCTGCAGCATCTGCTCTCATTGGCGATCCCGCAAAATTTGGATATGTAGCACCTGATGGAACGGTCTTCGTTAAAACTTCACAAGGCGATAAAGCTGTTGGTTCATATCCGGGTAAAAGTGCCGACGAGGCTCTTGCCTATTTCGTTAGAAAATTTGAAGCAGTCGCATCTGAAATTGCCCTTCTTGCCGCTCGCATTACAAGCGGTGCCATGGTCCCATCTGATGCTCTTGCATCGGTGAAAAAATTACGCGAGCAAGTAAAAGAGATAAATGCTGTTGGAGATCTTGAAGCTCTTGCTAATTCTGTAGAACAACTAGAACCACTCATTGAAGGTCACCGCGGTGCTTATGAAGCAAAGAAAGCTGCGGCAGAATCTGAGAAAGCAGCCAAGCGTGCGCAGGTCTTAGTGGAAAAAGAGAAGATTGTTGCAGAAGCTGAATCTCTCGCACTTTCTGAGAGTTGGAAGACAACCGGGGATCGACTAAAGGAGTTACTTGCTGAGTGGAAGTCAGCACCACGTTTAGATAAGAAAACAGATACCGAATTGTGGAAACGTTTTTCTGCTTCACGCAATAAATTCGATAAGCGTCGACGTACTCACTTTGCCAATCTAGAAGCCACAACTGCAGTTGTTACAGACGCCAAGAAGAAACTGGTGTCAGAGGCTGAGAAACTAGCAACATCAACGGATTGGGTTGCAACTGCAAAATCTTTCAAATCATTGATGGATCAATGGAAAGCCGCTGGACGCGGTAAGCCTTCTGATGATGCAAAACTTTGGGCAAAATTTAAGAAAGCTCAGGATCAATTCTTCCAGGCTAAGGGCGCTGATCTAGAAAAACGCGAAGTGACAATGACTGCCAACCTAGCAAAGCGCGAAGAACTCATTGTTCAAATCGAAGCGCTCGTGCCATTTACCGACGTTAAAGATGCTAAGAATAAATTCAGAGATCTTGCGCGCTCATGGGAAAAAATTGGTATGACGAATCGTGATAAACGTGCAGCACTCGACGCCCGCGTAAGCAAAGTTGAAGAGGCTATTAAGTCAGCCGAAGCTGAAATTTGGCGTAAAACCGATCCTGCAGCGAAAGCACGAGCTGCAGAAGTTGTGGCGCAACTACAAGGAGCAATAGATAACTACGAGAAGATTGCAGCTAAAGCAACTAGTGCAGGAAATTCCAAGAAGGCTACAGAGGCTTTGGAATCCGCAGCTGCTCGACGTACGTGGCTTGAAGAAGCACAGAAATCTTTAGCTGAGTTCAACTAATTGTTTGTGGTGCGATAAACGTCGTAAACACCCTCAACTGAACGAACAGCAGTTAAAACAGCGCCTAGATGAGTCGCATCTGCCATTTCAAATGTGAATCGTGAAATCGCTACGCGGTCTTTAGTCGTGCTTACTGCAGCACTTAAGATATTTACTTGCTGCTCAGAAAGTGTTCTGGTCACATCAGCGAGCAATCGTGCTCGATCGAGTGCCTCTACTTGAATATTTACTAGGAACAAACTTGAAGCTCCATCAAGCCATTTAACCCCAACGATTCGATCACTCTGATGTAGTCGCAGGTCATCAGCGTTTACACAATCGCTTCTATGAACTGAGATTCCGCTACCTCGAGTAATGAAACCCATAATTGGATCACCAGGAACTGGCGTACAACAACGTGCAAGTTTTACGAGCACATCATCTATTCCTTCAACTTTAATTGCGCTACTTGAACGCTTCGCAACGGGTGCTCCCCCAGGAATAAAGTCCATGGTTGGTTCGGGGTGTGAATCTTCAACACCCATGAAAAGTACTAGTTTGTCGATGATTGCAGCAGCGGAAACATGTCCGTCACCAACTGCGGAATACAGTGCGGAAATATCTGGGTATCTCAACTCGTGTGCAAGTTCTAACAGAGCATGTCCTGCAAAGATCTTCTGGAGAGGTAAACCTGCTTTTCGCATTTGTCGTGCAATTGATTCGCGACCAGCTTCAATAGCTTCTTCGCGACGTTCTTTACTAAACCAAGCCTTGATCTTCGATCGTGCTCGCGGGCTCTTAACAAAGTTCAGCCAATCACGAGATGGAGCGGCGGATTCGCTCTTGTTCGTGACAACTTCAACAACGTCACCATTGTTTAGGCGCGTATCAAGTGGAACCAAGCGGCCATTAATCTTGGCGCCTGCGCATCTATTGCCAACATCTGTATGCACTGAATAAGCGAAATCAACTGGTGTGGAACCACCGGGTAAAGCAACGACGCTGCCCTTTGGAGTAAATACGAACACCTCTGGTGTACCTAAATCAAAACGTAGCGCCTCTAAGAACTCAGATGGATCTTCGGTTTCTTTCTGCCATTCATGAAGCTGTCGTAACCACAACATCTGCGGTGACGAAGAATTTGTATCAGTGCCGTGCTTGTACTTCCAGTGGGCGGCAATACCAAATTCGGCTCGTGAATGCATTTCAAAAGTGCGAATCTGGATTTCAATAGCTTTGCCATCAGGGCCAATTACTGTTGTATGAAGAGATTGATACAAGTTGAATTTAGGCATAGCGATGTAATCCTTGAAACGCCCTGGAACTGGTGACCATCTGGCGTGAATCGAACCCAGAACTGCATAACAATCTTTCACATCATTTACTAGAACTCGAATACCCACCAGATCATAAATATCATTGAAATCGCGACCACGAACAACCATTTTCTGATAAACACTAAAGAAATGTTTCTTGCGACCAGTAACCGTTGCTTCAACATTATCCTTTGCTAAATCATCTTCGACGGTTTTGATCACTTCCGCTGTCAAGGCGTCACGCGATGGGCTGCGCTCTGCCACTAATCTGGATATTTCTTCAAACTTTTTAGGTTCTAGAACAGCGAATGAAAGATCTTCTAACTCCCACTTGATTGCGTTCATACCCAGTCGATGAGCAAGTGGTGCATAAATATCTAAGGTTTCGCGTGCTTTACGTTCGGCGCTTTGAGGATCAACGTACTTCCATGTACGCGCATTGTGAAGACGATCTGCCAACTTAATAACAAGAACTCTGATGTCTCGAGACATTGCAACAACCATTTTGCGAACAGTTTCTGCTTCTGCTGTCGGTCCGTAACTCAACTTATCTAACTTGGTGACACCATCTACAAGCGATGAAATCTCATCTCCAAAATCACTCTTAAGCTGTGTAAGCGAATACGGAGTGTCTTCAACAGTGTCATGCAATAAAGCCGCGATGATTGTCGAATCATTTAATCCAAGTTCAGAGAGTATGTGGGCTACGGCAACCGGATGAGTGATGTAGTCATCCCCTGATTTACGAAGTTGACCACTATGGGCGTTCTTTGCAACTTCGTACGCGCGCTCAACCTTTACTACATCAGCCTTTGGATCATGCTCCTTTAAGGAGTTGATTAAGGGCTGTAAGAGAGTGTCCATCTGGGACGCAAATAAAGTTACTTGCGACCTTTCCGTTTTGGTTGATTGCGAGGTCCACGTTTTTCTATGTTGGCATCAGCCGCAGGTGAACCGACTGTTGCAACTAGTGTCGATGCACCACGTGCATTGATTCGCTTAGCAAGTGCTTGCATAGCTGGTTCACGTTCACGCAATGCTGCGAGCAAAGGAGTTGCAATAAAGATAGATGAGTACGCACCTGTTGCTAGCCCGATGAAAAGAGCAAGTGATAAATCCTTCAATGTTCCTGCGCCGAGAAGACCAGCACCAACAAAGAGAATGGAACCTACTGGAATCAAAGCAACAATGGTCGTATTAAGCGAGCGAACAACAGTTTGATTAACTGCAAGATTAGCTGCTTGCGAATAAGTCATCTTTGATGTCGAAGTTATTGATTTTGTATTTTCACGGACTCTATCGAAGACCACGACCGTGTCATAGAGTGAATAACCCAAAATCGTTAAGAATCCGATGACCGTGGCAGGTGTAACGTCAAAGCCAACCAGTGCATAAATCCCAACTGTGATGAAAACATCGTGAACAACGGCAACGATTGCCGCAAAGGCCATCTTTGGTTCGAAAGTCATGGCTAAGTAAAGAACCACAACAATTAAGAATCCGACCAAGCCGTAAATAGCTTTACGAGTAATTTCTTTACCCCATGAAGGTCCAATAATCTGAGTATCAATTGCTTCGACACTTACTCCAAAAGTTGACGCTAGGGCGTCTTCAACTGCGTTGGATTGTGTTGCGCTGAGAGTTCCAGTTTGTACACGAATCTTGTCGTTTCCAACTTGTTGGATGATTTTCTCACCTGTGATGCCAGCTGAAGTTAGCGCTGATTCAGCTTGAGCAATTGTGCCACCCGGTTTAGTGACGGTATAGGAGGATCCGCCTTTGAATTCAATTCCAAGGTGTAAACCTTGGAGTGAAAGAGCTGCAATCGAAACGATTACAAGAAGTCCTGAGAATGCATACCAACGGCGGCGCTTTCCAATGTAATCAATCGATGTTTCACCTGAGTGTAAACGAGCGCCTAATCCTGAAAACTTAGACATGGTTTATGCCTCCTTCGTTACTTGAGATGAAGTTCCAAATGTTTTGGCAGATACACCTGAGAGCGCATGGCCAGAGTTGAAAAATTTGAACTTGGCCAATAACACGGTAAGTGGTTTTGTAAACGCAAATACCACAAGTAAATCGATGAGCGTTGTTAAACCTAATGTGAACGCAAAACCGCGCACACCACCTACGGCGAATACATAAAGAAGAATCGCTGAAATGATTGAAACAAAGTCAGCGACAATAATTGTGCGTCGAGCTTTGGTCCAACCAGTTTCCACAGCTGTTCGCAATGATCGACCATCACGGACTTCATCACGAATACGTTCGAAGTACACGATGAATGAGTCAGCAGTAACGCCAATCGCAACGATTGCTCCTGCAATACCTGCCAACGTGAGGGTAAATCCAATCCATTCGCCAAGTAACAAGAAGGACATATAAACCAGTGCGCCGGCCACTAGCAAAGAAGAAACTGATACCAAACCTAGGCCTCGATAATACAAAATAGAGTAAAGGAAAATTAGAACAAGACCCAAGAGGCCAGCTAACAAACCAGCATCTAACTGATCAGCACCAAGTGTTGGAGAAACTTGTTGAACCTCTCCGCGATCAAAGGCAAGCGGTAAAGCACCGTACTTAAGTACATTTGCTAAATCTTGGGCTTCTAACTGAGTAAAGGAACCCGTAATTTGCGCATTACCTGAGGGAATTGCTTCGTTAATTCGTGGAGCAGAAACAACCAAACCATCAAGAACGATTGCTACTTGATTTTGAGGGCTAGGTAATGCAGTGACGCGAGCTGTGATGTCTGCAAATGCTCTAGTTCCCTCGCCGTCAAAGACCAAAGAAACAAACCACGCATTACCGCCTTGTTGATCAATACCTGCCGTTGCTTCAGATACTTGGCGTCCTAAAACTTCTGCTTTATCTAGAATGAATTTTTCGCCACCATTTCGATCACAGGCAACGATTGGGGTATCAGCGTTGTCGCTACCAGTTCCCTGAAGGTTTTCAGGATTGGTGCAATCTAGGGCTGCAAATTGCGCGTTGAGTTCGGGAGTGACTTGGGCTGCGGGAGTAGCAGTTGGATCAGTTGGAACAGGAGATGGAGTTCCTGCTGCACTTGCTAATACTTGTCTAAAGCGAAGTTCAGCAGTTTGTCCTACGAGTTCTACAACTCGACGTCCAGTGTCACCTGGAATAGAAATAATAATTTGACGATTTGTACCGCTGCCTTGTGCGGCAACTTCACTTTCAGCCACACCAAGTGAGTTAACGCGCTGGCGAATAATTGAAACAGCCTGATCGATAGCTTCTGCAGTTACTTTGCCGTCATCGCCTGGGGCAATTCGAGGTTGCAAAGTAACGCTTGTGCCACCACGCAAATCAAGACCGAGTCGAACTGACGTTGCGCCAGTGATGAACACCGTGGCAAGCAGGGAGATCAAGATCAGACCGAGGATTAGAAGTGTGCGTCCTGGACGGGTTGAGTTCTTTATTGGCTTATTCGCTGTAGACATAGGTGCAGAGTCTAGGCGTGATTATCAGGCGTGTCGAAAAGACCAGGAGCAGCAGCCAAATCGGCAGGCGGAGTACGCCCAATATGCGTCCACCCCAATGCGGTAGCGATGCGACCTCGAGATGTGCGCGCCATAAACCCATTTCTGACCAAGAAAGGTTCTGCAACGGATTCAACGGTTTCAGTTTCTTCGCCCACTGCAATCGCTAGTGTTGAAAGACCCACGGGTCCACCATTGAATCTTTCGATTAATGCAGTCAGGACTGCACGATCCAAACGATCCAGGCCTTTTTCATCAACTTCATACATTTGGAGTGCAGACATAGCATGCTCGTGCGAGAGAGCATTACTTCCTTGTACTTGCGCGAAATCTCGAACTCGTCGCAGCAATCTATTTGCAATTCTCGGGGTTCCACGTGAGCGCCCTGCGACTTCATCAACTGCCTTTGAATCAATCGATAATCCAAGTAACTGCGCACTTCTCTTGATAACTGTGGCTAAATCTTTTTCGTCGTAGAAATCTAGGTGCGCAGTAAACCCAAAGCGGTCACGCAGTGGACTCGGGAGCAAACCTGCGCGAGTGGTGGCGCCAACCAAAGTAAATCGAGGGAGCTGTAAAGGAATTGCTGTTGCTCCCGGTCCTTTGCCAACTACAACATCCACCCTGAAATCTTCCATCGCAAGATATAAAAGTTCTTCTGCAGGTCTTGGCAATCTGTGTATTTCATCTAAAAACAGAATTTCTCCTTCAACCAAAGAGGAGAGAATCGCAGCCAAATCACCTGCATGAGTAATTGCCGGTCCGCTCGTTACACGTATTGGAGTATTCATTTCGCTCGCCAAAATCAATGCCAGTGTCGTTTTACCTAAACCTGGCGGCCCTGAAAGCAATATGTGATCGGCAGCGCTTTCACGTTTTCTAGCAGCAGTAAGGAGTACATCTATTTGTTGGCGCACTCGGTCCTGACCAATGAAATCGCTCAAGGTTTTCGGACGTAGTGCATGTTCTGCCGCACCATCATCGCTTCTAAGCGCTGGCGTAACTAAACGATCATCTGGTGTCATTTTTTACCACTTTGAAGTGCCAACTTAAGTAGATCACCTAACGCCATTGAAGCGACTTCTTCCTGAGAAAGAGTTGATAAAACAGAGTTGATTGCCTCATCAGAATCTTTTGCTGAAAAACCAAGAGAAATCAGCGCACTTGCTAATTGTTCGCGCCATACCGGTTGGTGAGAAATTCTTTGACCAGTTTGACCAAAATCAGATAATTTGGATTTAAGTTCGAGAACAAGACGTTGTGCGCCTTTTTTACCGATACCAGGAACCTTTTCAATCACCGAAATATTCTCAGTGGTGACGGCTTGCGCTAATTCGGATGGTGTTAAGGCGCCTAAAATTGAGAGAGCAACCTTAGGGCCGATTCCAGAAACAGTTTGAACTAATTCAAAGAGAACTCGTGATGCTTCATCACTAAAGCCGTACAAGGTTAAAGAATCTTCGCGCACCACAAGTGAAGTAAAGAGATGAGCCGGCGCACCCAAGGAAAGTGATGAACTGGTGTGAGAATTAATCAAAACACTCATGCCCACTCCCCCTACTTCAATAATTGCTCGATCAGGTGAGAGTGATTTAACAACTCCGTTCAAAGTTGAGATCATCGAAGTGCAGCCAATCTCTTCTTTTCTGCGGCAACTGCGCTCTTGATTTTTGAGTTTGCGCCTCCGCGCCAAATATGACAAATAGCCAGGGCTAAAGCATCTGCGCTATCTGCTGGCTTAGGAATCTCCTGAAGTTTCAGTAATCTTTTAACCATTTCTGAAACCTGTGATTTATTTGCACGCCCTGACCCCGTAACTGCAGCTTTTACTTCACTGGGAGTGTGCATAAACACCGGAATATTGTTTTGCGCCGCAACCAAGAGGGCAATGCCTGCGGCCTGCGCTGTACCCATAACAGTTCGAACATTGTGTTGTGAAAAAACTCTTTCTACTGCAATCACATCTGGTGAATACTTCTGCACCCATTGGGTTATCTCGGAATGCAGAGAAAGTAGTCGATGATCGAGATCAGCATCTGATGGCGTCATGATTACACCCACGCCATCGAGTGACAAAGTAGATCCGGGTGCGCCAGAGACGATGCCAATTCCGCATCTCGTTAAACCTGGATCGATACCCAAAACTCGCATGCCGCTAGCCTAAGAGGTACGGTCTAAAAATTAAGCCAGACTCGCCATTACCTCATCTGACACATCGGCGTTACTGAATACATTCTGCACATCATCGAGCTCTTCGATTGCATCGATTAGTTCAAATACCTTGGTGGCCGAATCTGCGTCCAAATCGATTGTCATCGAAGGTACGAAAGATGAATCAGCAGATTCGTAATCAATACCAGCGTTTTGTAGCGCCGTGCGAGCCGAAACTAAGTCGCTCGCTTCACAAATGATTTCAAATGTCTCGCCGTTATCCTTTACTTCTTCAGCACCTGCTTCGAGAACAGCTTCGAGAATAGATTCTTCAGTTGCGCCCGATGTTTTGCTCACTGTAATTAAACCTTTGCGATGAAATAAATATGAAACTGAACCAGGATCTGCCATTGAACCGCCATTGCGAGTGACCGCAACGCGCACTTCTGAAGCAGCACGGTTTCTGTTATCAGATAAGCACTCAATCATGATTGCAACTCCTGATGGTCCATAGCCCTCATACATAATGGTTTCCCAATTGGCGCCACCTGATTCAAGACCGGCACCACGCTTGATTGCGCGTTCAATGTTGTCTGCAGGCATTGAGTTCTTTTTAGCTTTTGCTACTGCATCAAAAAGCGTTGGATTGCCATCCATGTCTGGACCGCCATTACGCGAAGCAACTTCAATAGCTTTAATCAGCTTGGCAAAGTTTTTTGCACGGCGACTATCAATAATGGCCTTCTTATGCTTAGTCGTCGCCCACTTGGAATGGCCGGACATTTAACACCTCACCTGATAGCTCACTAACGAATGCCTTACTTTATCGTAATTTAGCAATGCTTCTACTTGCAGACTTTCTCCAGAAAGTAGCGATGAACGCTGTAGTCATCAGTTATTTCAGGATGAAAAGCCGTGGCCAATAAATGATTCTGGCGAACAGCAACTGCATGGGCAACGCCATCGGAACCTTCAAGAGTGGCTAAAACCTCAACGCCTTTCCCAACTTTTTCAACCCATGGCGCTCTGATAAACACAGCACGCAAAGGTGATTTGGAAATAACTGGGGCTGAAATATCAGTTTCAAAAGAATCAACCTGTCGACCAAAAGCATTTCGGCGAACAGTGATGTCGATGCCACCAAAAGTTTCTTGTCCATCTTTGGCTGCAACTATGTGATCTGCCAACATAATCATTCCAGCACAAGAACCGTAAGTCGGCATGCCTGCTGCAATACGTTTTTTGATTGGTTCGAAAATTTCAAAAGTTTTCGCTAACGAGACAATTGTTGTTGATTCTCCACCAGGAATAACCAGAGCATCAATTTTTTCTAACTCACTTACCCTGCGAACTTCCGTGGCATCTACCTTGCAGTGGGCAAGGGCGCTCAGGTGTTCGCGAAAATCTCCTTGTAAAGCTAGAACGCCAACGCGCAAGTTTTTTCTTACCAACCGCGTTCAGAGAGTCGATGTGGAGCTGGCAGATCAGCAACGTTAATGCCAACCATGGCTTCACCAAGCCCGCGCGATGCATCTCCCACAACTTTAGGATCGTTATAGAAAGTGGTCGCCTTTACACACGCCGATGCACGGCGCTTTGGATCTCCGGACTTAAATATTCCAGAACCGATGAAGACGCCATCTGCTCCCATCTGCATCATAAGGGCTGCATCCGCTGGAGTTGCAATTCCACCAGCGGTGAATAGAACTACTGGAAGTTTTCCATTGGCTGCAACTTCTTTAACCAAATCATAAGGAGCCTGCATCTCTTTGGCTGCCACATAGAGTTCATCTTCGCGCATAGAAGTCAGGCGACGAATTTCTCCACCAATTTGACGCATATGTGTCATCGCATTTGAAACATCTCCTGTGCCTGCTTCGCCCTTCGAGCGAATCATCGCTGCACCTTCGTTAATGCGACGAAGCGCTTCTCCCAAATTGGTTGCACCACAAACAAAGGGAACAGTGAAATCCCATTTATTGATGTGATTCGTGTAATCCGTTGGAGTTAAAACTTCTGATTCGTCGATGTAATCCACACCTAGGCTCTGAAGAATTTGTGCTTCGACAAAATGCCCGATGCGCGCCTTGGCCATAACTGGAATTGAAACTGCGGCTTGAATCGCTGCGATCATGTCAGGATCTGACATACGAGCCACTCCACCTTGTGCGCGAATATCAGCAGGAACTCTTTCAAGTGCCATAACAGCAACAGCGCCAGCATCTTCGGCAATTTTTGCTTGTTCAACATTGACAACGTCCATGATGACGCCACCCTTAAGCATTTCTGCCATGCCGCGCTTAACGCGAGATGTTCCGCTTTCCTGTGCCATTACAACTCCCTATGTGAATAGGTCGCTAATACTACTTTGAAGTTGGAGATGGCGCGCTCGCTACTTTGCGCGTGAATTCTGGCTCTTTATCCGTTAAAGCGACCCAAACTTGCCCCGGTGCGAACTTAATTTCCGCCCCCGTTTCATCGCTCCAAATTGTTGGAGATAAAGGATCGGCTCGATTCCATGTTCCGGCAATCACAGTGGAATCACGTAAGACATAACCTTTGCCACTTCCGACGGTTTGTGAAAATGGTGTATTTCCCCCGAACTTATCGCCGTATTCAGATGGTGTGATTGAAACTAGTTGGATTACTAGTGTCGTCGGTCCAAGATTCTCGCCAGTATCAGATAAATCTGGAACAGAATTAACACTCAACAACCAGCGCATACGTGTCGAGTCCCAGACAGCAGAGTAATTTTGTGCTGGCCACTTCACGGTCACATCTGAGATTTCAAATCCCTTGTTTTCCAACTCCTTTGAAAAGTTCCATCCGACATTTTTGGCTGAATCGATGGTCGTGCCTTTGCTCTCTTCATTTGCCATGAGTGTTTGCGCATTCAGGATCATTGCAAAGGGTTGATTCCGGTTCGGATCTGTTTCATAAAATGCCGGGCCTCTACGCATTGCACCTACATCTGACCAATTCGCTCCGGCAATTACTGGTAGTAACTTTTTCTGTGCTCCGCTGTAGGCAAATGCCACTCGACCATATTGAGCGAATAATTCAATATCGCTAATGCGAGCACTTCGTACCGGCCCAATTCGCGGTGGAATGGTTGAAGAAAATACCGCTGCCAATCTCGTTAAGCCACCTTCAACTTGTTCAATATAAACAACATCTGCAAACTCCAGTCCGACCTGAGGTCGTGCATATCGAGTGTCATCTATCTTCACCACCAAAACTGGACCATTGATTCCTTCTCGTCCGCTGAGCACATTTGTTTGCACTGGATCAGAAATCAGCTTTGTAACACTTTCTGAAATTGAAGCGCACCCTGCCGTACCTAAAAGCGCAAGGTAGGTTGCTAGCACCAATGCGCCACGTGTCTTAGAGAACATCGGATTCGAATTCATACGTCACTGGGAGCGGGGCTGTGCCTGCTAGTCGGAAAGTGCGAAAAATAAACTTATTGCGAACTAACTGCGTTCTAGTTACTGCCTCTACGTGAAGTGCAATGGCAATTCTAATTTTGTCTGTTAACTCAGATAACTCTCTCAGCAAAGAAGCTTCAGCTGGACGAGCACTGCTCTGCCCGTCTGCTAAAAGTAAACCGAGCGCCCCTGAAAGACCACTCTCTGCAATCGAACGTTTTTCAATTACCGCTTCGCGCGCTTGATAGGCAGCTGCAGTAAGCAGCATTGCCGATGCAGGATCTGCGATTTCACTTCTGGCAATTTCGAGTGCAACTGCAGCGCGTCTTTGCAACAAACTATCCAGATTCGCCCAACTTGTTTCTACACGATGATGAAGACGATCTAATCGTGTGGCGGAGAAAGTCAAATACCAGATGAAAACAAGTAATAGAACTGCAAAAAATATGAACGTCTTCATTTAATCATCTCCCTTCGCATCTCGCCCTAAGAACTTACCCCAGGAACGATTTTCAGATGCTAGACGGACTTTTTCTCCACTAACAAGTGACATCTCGTAAATCGAGAAGATCTGGTCGGCAACCACTTTCCAATCAAATTGTTGAGCGTGCAATTTACCGGCTTTACCCAACTCAACTCTTCGATTCTCATCGCGCAGTAAATCAATAACGCGCTTTGCAAGATCGGTAGAACTCTCTGATTCAAATAGTTCGCCATATTGCCCGTGGTTTAACAGCGAGTCAAAGGCAGGGATATCACTAGCTACAACTGTTGCACCACCTGCAAGTGCTTCAGCCAAGATAATTCCGAAAGATTCTCCCCCAGTATTCGGCGCGATGTACAAAGAGATTGATGCTAAGAAATTGGCTTTATCTTGTTCCGAAATTTTTCCAAGAAATGTAAATCGAGATCGCAGTTGTGGATCAATAGATTTGATAACTTCTTCAGATTCGCCAGGGCCCGCTATAAAAACTCGCACGTCAGGTGCAAAACGAGAAATAATCGGAAGAGCATCTACTAACACGGAGAGACCTTTGCGCGGTTCTTCGAAGCGACCAATAAAGCCCAGAGTGTTTCCTTGCCATTTTTCCTGCGCAACCCCGTCACGGTAGCGATCCGCGTAGATTCCATTTGGGATAACAACTGCATCTGTTTCAAGGTGCTCAGTTAATGTTTCACGTGCTGCTTCGCTTACAGCAATGCGTGCTGATAGTTTTTCGATAACTGGTTCAAGAATTGGTCCAATTGCAAAGATAGCCTTTTGTCGTTTTGCAGCTGCATGAAAAGTTCCGACCATTGGTCCTTCTGCTGCCCAGCAAGCTAATAGAGAAATGGATGGAATTGCTGGTTCGTGTAGGTGCAAGATGTCGAAATCTCCTTGACCGATCCACTGCCTTACTCGCGCAAATGCAATTGGCCCAAACAAAACTCGCGCCACTGCGCCGTTATAAGGAATCGCGATTGGTTTTCCAGCACTTGTTACGTATGAAGGTATTTTTGTTTCATCAATAACAGGAGCCAGGACTGAAACGTTGTGTCCGGCTGCGATCAAATATTCAGCTAAATCGCGAACATGATTTTGCACACCTCCGGGTGTATCCCATCCGTAAGGACAGACAATCCCAATTTTTAATGAGCGAGTGAGCATTACGTACGCTCCTTGAAATCTTCATCAATCCAAATCCGTTGAAGCATGTGCCAATCTTGCGGATGCTGACTAATGCCTCGTTCAAAATTGGTCGCCGATTTTTGAACCAACGCTGCCACTTTTTCTTCTTGTGTTCCAGATTCAGGTATAAAAAGTTCGTCGAAAGTTATGTGAATTCCGCTGGGTGTGTAATTAACAAAAGCTGTGAGAAAAACAGCTCCTGTCTTGATTGCTAACACCGCTGGACCTGCCGGCATCCGAGCAGGTTTTCCGAAGAACTCAACGTTTATTCCTGACTTTGATAAGTCACGATCTGCAACCAATGCAATGAGATGTCCTTCACGCAATCGCTGCGCCAGAGTCTCTATTGAACGTGAATCCAGCGCTAAAACTTCCATCCCCATTGCTTGTCGATACTGCAAAAATTTATTAAACAATCTCTCAGGCTTTAGTCTCTCAGCCACGGTGACTAAATGAATTCCCTTGAGGCAAAAGTACGCGCCAGCGTGATCCCAGTTTCCTGCGTGAGGAAGAGCGACGATTACCCCGCGACCGCTCTTAATTCCATCTAATAAAAGTTCTTCTCGAGTAACAGTGACCGTCTCATTAATTCGATCGTTATTCCAATTCGGAAATCTAAAAGTGTCACACCAATAACGCATATAGGAAGACATCGCCTCTTCCAAAAGTGAGTTCAGTTGCACATCTGACAAGTCAGTGCTGACTCGAGCAAGATTTTTGCGCAATCTTCTAACGGACTTGCCATCTCGTTTGACGAGCCATTTAGCTCCACGGTCAAAGAGGGAATAAGCAGTTTTTTCTGGAAGCATTCGCAATAACTTCCAAGCAATAATGTAAACCCAGGCTACGAAACTCTCTTTCATATTAAATCGCGCGTTTTACTATTAACAATCGTTGGCACGTTGTAATAAGCCCAAGAATGGCAAGCAACCAAGCACTGATTGTGAGCGAATAACTGATTCCAAGGCCGTGAAATCCTGTGCCGACCAAAACAATAATTGCACGCTCTGTGCGTTCGGCAATACCCCCGCTGCACTCAATTGACATGCTTTCGGCTTTGGCCCTGATGTAAGGAATCAGCATTCCCGTGACGACTGAAACAAGATAGAGGATTGACAGCTGATCATTTTGATCAATTAAATACATGCAAACTGCAAGCAAGATTGCAGAATCCGAAATTCTGTCGACAGTTGAATCTAGAAACCCACCCCACTTGCTTGCCCCTTGTTTGCTTATTCGAGCCATGGCTCCATCAAAAAGGTCACTCAACATGAAAAAACTGATAACTAGAGTTCCAATAAAGAACTCACCGCGCGGAAAAAAATAAATGGAACTACACACAACGCACAAAGCGCCAATAGCCGTAACTGAGTTAGGAGTTAATCCAATTCGTAGGAAAAATCTGGCCACCGGCGAAATAATTCGCGTGACCGCAGGCTTTAAAACATCGCTAATCATTAGGTACATCGTAGGCTGAGCGCATGGCATCTCATAGTTCTGACCTAACCATCAGCGTGTACGGACACCCCAGTGCCAACCCCGAATCAGTTGCTGGCCTCTTTGGTGGCAAGCACGTTGCACAAACCGATGGATCAGAAGATGTAGCTATTTTCGCGATTAATCCAAATTCTGGAGTTGATGAACAAACCATAGCTAATTGGAGTGCTCTCGATGATTTTCAAACTCCTCGTATTGTCGTTGTTACAGAATTGGAATCTGGTGAAGCAGATTTCGACGATGCGGTATTGCTTGCGAACAGGCTCTTTGATCAAGTGGTTACGCCATACCTAGTTCTCCATGATGATTTGGGTGCACCTTGCGCTCTCATTAGTTTGCAAACTCAAGAAATTATCGATTATTCGCAAATTCCAGAAAAAACGATTCCTAGCGACCCTGAACATCAGATGCTGGTCAGTGAATTTGTAGATGAGTATGCAACTCATCTTGCAGTCATGGGAGACGGGGCTTTCGCAGCAGGTTTACTTTTTCCTGCAATACCTTTGATTATTAGCAAAGGTATTGGCGTGGAAATCGTAAAGACATATCTTTCAGAAATTAATCGTTCACCCAATTAGATGCAAGGTCGCTGCGCGTCTGAGTTAGTAATTGCGGCAATACCTTTGTTTGACCAATTATTGGCATGAAATTTGCATCCCCACCCCATCGTGGAACAACGTGCTGGTGAATGTGTTCTGCGACTCCTGCACCAGAAATAGCTCCTTGATTCATTCCCAGATTAAAGCCTGCAGCGTTGGTAACTTTCCGAATTGTTTTCATTGATTGCGCGCTCAAGTAAGAAATTTCATTTCGCTCAGATTCGGTTAGATCAGTTAAGTCGGCAACGTGTCGATAGGCGCACACCAATAAATGTCCTGCGTTATACGGATATAAATTCATTACAACGTACGCTTCCGTGCCTCGATGAACTATCAATCCATCTTCATCACTTAACGAAGGAATTGTGCAAAAAGGGCATGCAACGTTATTGCCTTCGAGCGGTCTATTTTCGCCCTTGAGATAATCCATTCGGTGTGGAGCCCATAAACGTGCCCAAGCATCCGGAATACCTGCGCCACCTTCAAGATGCATCGCCTATACCTGGATTCGCTTGCTGACAGCTTCTTGAATCTCTGCAATCGCTTGCGCAATTGAAATTCCATTTTTCTGTTCACCATTTCTATATCTAAAAGAAACAGCGCCAGCTTTTTGGTCTTCTTCTCCCGCAATAACCATGAAAGGAATTTTCTGCATCTGGGCATTACGAACTTTCTTCTGCATGCGATCATCAGATGCATCTAGTTCGGCCCTGATGCCCGCTTTCTTCATTTGCGAAATCACATCGGCTAAATAATCAGCAAAGGCGTCGGCAACAGGAATACCAACTGCTTGCATGGGAGCCAGCCAAGGTGGAAAGGCCCCAGAGTAATGTTCGGTTAGAACTCCGAAGAATCTTTCTATCGAACCAAATAGTGCGCGGTGAATCATCACTGGGCGTTGACGAGTTCCATCTGCTGCTGAGTATTCGAGTTCAAAACGTTGAGGTAATTGGAAATCAACTTGAATCGTCGACATCTGCCACGTGCGCCCAATTGCATCTTTTGCTTGCACAGAAATCTTTGGACCGTAAAAAGCTGCACCACCTTCATCTAGAACCAGCTCGAGTTTTTGAGCTTCCGCAGCTTTTCGCAGTGCTTCTGTGGCTTCTTTCCAATCTTGATCATCGCCTACGGATTTTTCCGGATTACGAGTGGAAAGTTCTAGATAGAAATCGTTAAGTCCATAATCGCGGAGCAAATTGAGAACGAAAGTTAACAATGAATCCAGTTCTGTTGGCATCTGCTCTTTAGTGCAGTAAATGTGAGCATCATCTTGCGTGAAACCACGAGCACGGGTAAGTCCATGCATTACACCTGATTTTTCGTAACGATAAACAGTTCCGAATTCAAATAATCTCAGTGGTAACTCGCGATATGAACGACCTCGTGCGCGGAAAATCAAATTATGAAATGGGCAGTTCATCGGCTTCATGTAGTACTGCTGCCCAGCTTTTTTAACTGTTCCATCTGGGTGGTGTTCTTCATCCAAAATCATTGGTGGATACATTCCTTCGGAGTACCAATCCAAGTGACCGGATGTTTCAAACAAAGCGGCTTTGGTTAAATGCGGGGAATAAACGAATTCATATCCTTCTTCTTCGTGGCGGATTCTCGAATAATCTTCCATAGCGCGACGAATGATTCCGCCCTTAGGGTGAAACACCGCCAAGCCAGAACCAATTTCTTCTGGGAATGAGAAAAGATCTAATTCGTTACCTAATCTGCGGTGATCACGTTTTTCTGCTTCTGCCAAGAGTTCTAGGTGAGCGGTTAACTCATCTTGCGTTGGCCACGCTGTTCCGTAGATTCTTTGCAACATCGGATTTTTCTCAGAGCCTCGCCAATAGGCGGCAGCACTTCTCATTAACTTAAAAGCTGGAATATGTTTTGTTGAAGGCAGATGAGGTCCGCGGCACAGATCGCTCCAGAGAGGTTGTCCATCTCTGCCGAGGTTGTCATAAATCGTTAACTCAGCACCGCCAACTTCAACACTTGCTTCATCGCCGGCTCCGGATTTCAATCCAATTAACTCGCACTTATACGGCTCGTGAGCAAGTTCCTTAAGGGCTTCGGATTCAGTAGTAACGCGACGCTTAAATCTCTGACCGTCTTTAATGATCTTTCGCATCGCGGATTCAATTTTTTCAAAATCATCTGGGTTAAATGGACGCTCTGGATCGAAGTCGTAATAAAAACCATCAGTGATCGGTGGACCGATACCAAGTCGCGTTCCCGAGAAAATACTCTGCACAGCTTGTGCCATCACGTGGGCAGTTGAGTGACGCAGAACCGCGAGGCCTTCAGGAGATGAAATCGTCACTGATTCAACGACGTCACCTGCAGATAAATCCGTCCACAAATCCCTTAGCTCACCATTGATTTTACAAACAACAACATCTTTTCTCTCTGAAAAAATCTGTGTTGGTTTTTGATCAGCCGCAACATTGACGGCAACACCATCAACGGTGATTGAAATATCGGACATGCCCCTAGCCTACCGAAGTCCGTACGGCCATTTCTCGGATTTCTTGCGCAAACATTTCACTAATCTGAAGATCTGGCATTACTCGCCCATCAATACTGTGTACGGCGATGGCAATTTTTAAACTTGAAATCACTATTGCTGCCTGTACATGTGAGAGGTCATTGGTATCTACATTTCTGACTTTGACTGGCAAATTTTCTACTACTAAAGCGCGCATGACTCCAGGCAGAACACCCTGCACGATAGGAGGTGTGATCCACATGCCATTGGTGTAAAAAATCAGGTTGGAAACAGCACCTTCGCATACATCATGGTTGCTGTTGATGACTATTGCTTCATCGCATCCCCGTTCGTGTGCATCTTTTAATATTTCTAAACGTGATGTGTAAGGGAAAGTTTTACTTGGAACTCCCTTGATATCAATTGGCACCGAATAAGTACACAACTTTAAATTTTGGGTTATTTCGGTATAGGGATTATGTACAGCGATGAATGTTCCATCTTGCTTAAACAATAGGCGCAGCCTGCCTCGTGGGTGTTTCACTTCAGAGAGAAGTGTTTCAATCGCGGTGCGCACGCGATCTTCATTAGGTATCGAAACACCAACCCGCGCTCCTGCGTCAAGTGCTCTTCGCATATGCCTATTGAGCGCGTAAGGAGTTCCATCAACAGTTTTTATAGTTTCAAAAACGCCGAAACCTTCAGGCCAATAATCCGTTGATAAATCAATCGTGCTTTCTTCGACTAGCGAATCATTTAGCCAAATCTTCATGAAATTTCCCCAGAAGCAATTTTTATCAGGCGCTGTGCCTTTAACTCTGTCTCTTCCCATTCGGCCCGTGGATCACTCGCCCAGGTAATTCCTGCGCCTGTACCAAAGTTCAAACTTTGTTTTTCTTTCCAAAAAGTTCTGATTGCAACTGCTAGTTCGCATGAATCGCCTTGAATCCAACCGATTGCTCCGCAATATGGGCCGCGATTGTTTTCATGCTCTGCAATTATGCGAATAGCCGAAGACTTCGGTGCGCCGCTCACAGATCCCGGTGGCAACAATGGAGTTATAACGTGTTCCCATTTCAATCCATCTCTTAGTTCACCAGTTACATCAGAAACTAAGTGATCTAATCCGGGATGCTCCTCGATTGCTAACAGGCGTGGAACATCTATAGAACCATCTTTACAAATCTGCCCGAGATCATTTCGAATCAAATCAACGATCATTACGTTTTCGGCTTGATCCTTGCTTCCAAAATCAGAACCACCCGTAGGTCTTGTGCCCTTAATTGGGGAAGAAGTTACTTGTGCCCCCATTCTTCTAAGAAAAAGCTCGGGAGATGCTGATGCCATTTCGAGACCAGGTATACGAAGATAAGATGCATACGGCGCCGGGTTATTTTCCAAAATTGAGGAAAAGAGAGGCGCTAAGGAAAACTCAGAAGGGATCTCCGCGCTAAGAATTCGACACGCATTTACTTGATAAACCTCACCATTGGATATGTCTTCTTGGATTCTAGAAACGTAACTAACGTATTCATGTTGACTCATTGAAGAAGCAAAGTTGTTTGCTACAAATTCAGAACCATCGCAAGTGAAATCGGATTGCTTTACTTCAGAAAACTTTGCACACGTCCATTGACCTTCAAAAGTAATCGACACTGCCCAGAAACCATCTTCAGTTATTTCCCGGGGGTCATTCGTAACCAGCTGCAGATTCGTTGCATAGCGATTGCCCATCCAGAAGATCGGCTCAACCCCTGCGTTCATGCGGACAACTTAGTCGCTAGCGACTCGCTTTGGCTCTTACGCACTCATGCGATAGATTTTGCCCTGCAATACGCGGACGTAGCGCAGTTGGTAGCGCGGAACCTTGCCAAGGTTCAGGTCGCCGGTTCGAACCCGGTCGTCCGCTCTGATTCACCGCCACTTACATCTTTTTACTAATGTAAAAGATAAAAGTGGCGGTCTTTCTATGGTGGAATGGCCGAGAGGCGAGGCAAGGGACTGCAAATCCCTCTACACGGGTTCAAATCCCGTTTCCACCTCCATTATTTACAGGCATTTCATTTCACCAACGAGGATGAAAGAATCTCACTATGGCCGAACAAGATGACTCACAACGTCCTTGGGGTCGTTATGAAATCTTGCAAGAAAGTGCAATTCACAAAACGAAATGCATCTATGTATTGCCAGGAAAACGTCTTTCTTATCAACGCCATCAAAAACGTGCAGAACATTGGTTCATTATTCAAGGAAGTGCGGAAGTAACACTTGAAGGTAAAGTTTCAAAACTTTCATCCGGTGACACCGTTTCGATCGCTAAAGGTGAGCTACACCGGATTGCGAACATTGGAAGTAATGAAGTTATTTTCATCGAAGTTCAAACAGGAACGTACTTTGGCGAAGATGATATTGAGCGTATCGAGGACGATTTCGGTCGCTAAATTAGCTGTTGTATAGTTCTGCTACCTAAGGACGATTGGCTCAGCGGTAGAGCACCACATTGACATTGTGGGGGTCACTGGTTCGATCCCAGTATCGTCCACAATAAATTCTCGGAAACTACTTTTCGATTACCAATTAGTAGGTATTTCTTTTCGCTAGTGTGTGCAAATGATCAAGGCAAACAGAAATAAATTTAATCCCGAAGAGTTTTCAGACTTCCTAGCTTCACGTCGAAGCACTCGTGATTTCCTGTCTACACCAGTAGCGCCAGAAATAATTGAGAAAATCCTTCAAGACAGCCTTACTGCACCCAGCTGGTCAAACACCCGTCCCTTTAAAGTCGCTGTAGCTTCGGGAGACATTCGCGACAGAATTAGTGAAGAGTTTCTGTCCCGATGGAGCGTTCTTTCTAGAATCATGCGCAAAGGTTTAGCAAATAAATTGAGAATCATTTACTCCCGATACGGACTTCCGACTAGCAATCGACTGATTGCCAAGCCCTACCCATCTGAATTAAAACCACGTGCAGAACGAGTTGGTCGAGAAATGTACGAAACTTTCGGCGTTGTACGAGGTGATCGCACGGCCCGTGATCA
>CAZNWM010000002.1:70119-72017 GCA_964576975.1 uncultured Candidatus Planktophila sp. | reverse complement strand
CTGCACGCGGTAGGTATTCATGGAGCCGCAGGTATTGAAATTCCACACGTTCCACTTGCTGTAAGCCTTGGATTTATTGTTACTGCGCTGACAATTACGACTGTGGCTAGCTTGACTGCTACACGTAAAGATGGAAGCGAAATACTTTAAAGCGGCAGCGCGTAAACAAGTGCAGTTGCAATTGCAGCGTACGCAGTTGTTTGAAAAAGAATACTGAGTGCGGTTTTTCTATCCGCTGCGCGGCTTGCGCTATCTGCAACTTTTGAAAGCTGACCGAGTTTTCCAAAGTTAAAAGTTCCCATGAAGCCATATGCCAAGCAAAACTTCTTGCGAGATTGAACGAACCCGACGCTGGCAACCATAAGTGGAATAAAGAGTCCTAAACGTGTACCGCGTGGAGCATTTATTGAAATGAGGGTCGCGAGAATTGAAATCGTGAGAATTAAACCGATAACGGCAACAATTTGGCGTTGGCGAACTTCACCTTTGCCGATATTGCATGAACCTGGGATGTACTCAGCAGTGCTCACTTACGCGTCTTCAAATTCATCTTCATCAATCCACGCTTCTGCAGTGGAGTCTTCTTGGCGTTCGATCCATGACAAGAAAGATGCAACAGCCTTAAACGCCAAAAGGCCAACAGCGATCGCTGCGGCTAGTCGACGAATGGCTTTGAACATAGGATAAAAATACTCTTATTTTTCAACTTTTGCATTATTTGCAGATTACGAGTTGGTAAACGCCTGCTCAATATCTCGCCATAAATCCTCAACATTTTCACAGCCAACTGATAGTCGAATCAGATTCTCGGGAGTCAATGTGCTCTCTGCTGGCCAACGTCTGCGTCGTTCCCACAAACTTTCTATTCCGCCCAAACTTGTTGCATGCGTAATCAAGTGCGAGCTATCGCATATGCGCTCTGCCTTTTCTATTCCACCCTTTACTTCAAAGGAAACAACAGCCCCAAATCCCCGCATAAAACTCTTGGCACGAGCATGTTGTGAATCATCGGGCAATCCTGGGTAGCGAACGCGAGAAACACCTGGGTGCTCACTCAAGCGTTTAGCTAGTTCGAGGGCGTTCTCTTGAGCCTTTTCAAAGCGAAGTGGGAATGTGCGGATGCCGCGAAGAGCCAACCACGCTTCATATGGTCCAGGGATGCCGCCATGAATCTTTCTAATTACTTGCAAGCGTGCGTATAGCTCTGGGATCTTCGTTGAAAGCGATCCCATGATGACATCGCTATGTCCTGCAAAATACTTTGTCACTGAGTGCATGACGATGTCGGCGCCCATGGCTAGTGGATTTTGAATCAGTGGCGTAGCAAATGTGTTATCCACTCCTACTCCAACACTTAAATTGCGTGCTGCAACAATCAAAGTTGGCATATCTGCAACTTCGAGTCCTGGATTAGTTGGCGATTCAAGCCAGAGAAAAGCTGCACCTTTCATTGCTGCAATCACAGCATCGGTATTTGCAATATCGACGAATCGAACTTCTAAGCGACCGCTCTCTTGAAAAGATTGAAGCATTGCCATCGTTCCGCTATATCCCTGATCGGATGCAACAACAGGAGCACCGATTGGCAGCAATCCAAAGGCTGCACTTATCGCAGCGTTACCGGATGCGAATGCGAGAGTCTGTCCACCTTCGAGTTCGCTGATTGCACTTTCAAGTGCGCTCCACGTTTCATTTCCATAACGCCCATATCCAACTTCGCCACCAGCGTGATACGTAGAACTCAGTGAAATATCTGGATTAAGGGAACCATCTTTTGTTACAGGTGGACGTCCAGCCGAGATCGCAATTGTCTCTGGACTCAACTTGTGATCGCTCATGTGTGAAGCCTAACCCTTTGCAAGTACTGCCATTGCAGCATTGTGACCCGGAATTCCGCT
>CAZNWM010000002.1:0-70019 GCA_964576975.1 uncultured Candidatus Planktophila sp. | reverse complement strand
GGAACTTTCCATTCACCAGTGCCGTTTCCCATGAGGTGATAAAGAAAACAGATATTTGATTGAATTGAATCAGCTGATACAAAGGTTCCGATTAGGGCATCAGTTAAAACAACTCCCCTGACAAGGTCATTCTTGAATTGAGCGTTAATGATTTCTGACATTGGCTTTTCAACAAGGAATTCCCACGTCTTATCTTGTCCAATGTGCGCCTTCATTTCAGAGCGCGTCAGCAAGGGTTGAAGAAAAGTAGGAGCCATTTTTTGAGCAAACTTTTCTACGTCAGAGTAAAACTCTTGCCATGCGATTCCTTCAAGATCTGAACCTGTTAATTCCTTAAATGAATCCTCTGTTTCTTTATCCCAGATGCGAGAAATATGTAATCCAAAATCTTTTCCATCTTTTGTATATGGCGTAAAAGACGAAACATCCCGTGAGAGAGTTTTAAAATTTAACCCTAAATCTTGAACAATTTGATCGGGAAGAAGAGCAACGAGATACGAATATCGTGAGAGCCTTGCTTCATATTCCTTAAATGCTTTAACACTGGCTGTTGCGCCACCGATTTCATCTGCAGCCTCAAGCATAAGAACGCTCTTGCCGGCCTTGGCTAAATATGACGCCGCAATTAATCCATTGTGACCTGCGCCCATAATGATGGCGTCATATTTCATGTGTGAACTGTATTGGTCTACTTACTTTGGTTCAAGAATGAGTGAAACTGAGTTAATGCACCAGCGTTGATCTGTAGGAGTATCAAAACCTTCACCTTCAAATACATGTCCCAAATGTGAATCACATGCTGCGCAACGAACTTCCGTTCTGATGCGCGGTGCAAGAGAGCGATCTTCCAAAAGAGTTACGGCATCATTTTCTGTCGGTGCATAAAAACTTGGCCAACCACAACCTGAATGAAATTTGGTTTCACTTCTAAAGAGCTCCGAATTGCATGCCTTGCACTTGTAGACACCAGTAGTTTCGGTATCTGTGTACTCACCAGAAAACGCTGCTTCAGTCGCTGCATTTCTCAAAACATCGTATGAGAGCGGATCGAGTCTGGCCTTTAGTTCTGCCTCATCTATGTGAATTTTCTTATTCATGCGATCACCATTGAAACCGGGAAGTTAACTCCTGTATTGGAGTGACAGTCATAACCATTTGGATTCTTCTCTAAATATCTTTGGTGATATTGCTCTGCTTCAAAATACTCATTTCCATCTGCAGCGAGCACCTGGGTCACGATTGGGCCTATTGCGTTCTTATCTAACTCGGCTTGATAGATTGCCATCGATTGCTCAACTTCACTCATTTGTTGATCAGATGTTGTAAAGATGGCGCTTCTGTATTGAGAGCCAATGTCATTTCCTTGACGATCAAGGGTGGTTGGATCGTGCATTTCCCAGAACTCTTTTAGCAATTGTGAATAAGAAATTCTGCTCGGATCAAATACAACTTTGACTGTCTCTGTATGGCCAGTTCTTCCTGTGCACACCATTTCATAAGATGGATGTTCAATTGTTCCGCCCATATAACCAACGCTTGTTTCGATCACGCCTTCTAATTTCCAAAAACGACTTTCGGCGCCCCAAAAACATCCAGTTGCGAAATATGCAGTCTGTGCGCTCATCTCATAATTCTCGCACCTCACTTAGGTTCGCGCACGCGCTGATAACCTTGCGTATGCGCCCCCGTAGCTCAGGGGATAGAGCACAGCCCTCCGGAGGCTGGTGCGCAGGTTCGATTCCTGCCGGGGGCACACATCAAGCAAATGATCTTCACTCGGGCGACATAAATCACTTAATTCACAGAAATCTTTTCTCGTACGTCCTTGTTTAACTAAGCGATACACGGGAGAATTACCACATTGCGTTGGCACTAATGCCTCGTATTTGCTTAATCTAGAAAATCTTTTTTGTGCAGAAAGGATGGATCAGTCATGGATTGGCGTCATCAATCTGCTTGTCGTGATGAAGATCCAGAACTCTTCTTCCCAGTTGGAAACACTGGCCCTGCAATTACACAAATCGAAGAAGCTAAAAAAGTTTGCAATCGCTGCATTGTTAAGGAACCTTGCCTAGCTTGGGCGCTTGAAAGCGGACAAGATGCAGGTGTGTGGGGCGGACTTTCAGAAGATGAACGTCGTGCGTTAAAGCGTCGCGCTGCAAGAAATCGTGCGCGCTTACAAGAACAAAATCAAATCAATAACCCTGCTTAAATCGGGAACCTAAGTTTTGCCACAGTCGAATTCTGGGCTGACTTTAACTCTATAGAACCTTTTAGTTCATTCTCCGTAAGCGTTCTTACAATTTGAAGTCCAAGGTTTGACGATGTGTTCAAATCAAAATCACTTGGTAAACCCACTCCGTCGTCAGAGATTTCGATGGTGCACTCTTTGCTCTGACGATCAATGCTGATGTGAAGTCCTGAACCGGTTGTTGCTAAGCCATGTTCTAGAGCGTTGTGAATTAACTCGGTAACTACGAGAGCAAGTGGTGTTGCAATTCGAGGGTCAAGGGATGCAATTTCACCTTTTCGCGAAATCTTGAGTTCATTCATACGGGGGCTTAAATCCAATGCATGAGTAATAAGTGAATCCAGAACTTGATCAAATTCCACACTGGCCTGCGAACTTGTGGAGAGTGTTTCGTGTACCAAAGCGATAGATGCGATACGACGAACAGCTTCATCCAGCGCAGCACTTGCACTTGGATCTTCGATGCGTCGGGCTTGTAAACGTAATAACGCAGAAACGGTTTGTAGATTGTTCTTCACGCGGTGATGAATCTCTTTAATAGTGACATCCTTGGTAACGATTTCTCGCTCACGGCGGCGAAGTTCTGTCACATTTTGAATCAGAACAATTGCACCGATGCGATCGCCTTTTGCAACTAGTGGAAGCACAATTAAATCAATTGTTCCGCCCTCGTTCTCACACTCTGCGCGCTGTAGAGTTTTTCCACTTAAGCGACTTCGCAATCCTTGATCATCTGCTTCAAGAACATTTGTGTTTACCTTCTCGCTGACTTCTCCAAGATTGCAACCTTCTAAATCGCTATCCCAGCCAAGTCTGTTGTATGCAGAACGTGCATTTGGGCTGGCATAAGAAATTGTTCCGTTTACATCTAATCGAATGAGTCCGTCACCAACTCGTGGAATTGGATCTAAATATGCATGTGCACCTGGGTACGGAAAAGTTCCTTCACAAACCATTGCATACAACTTATGAGCAATTTCTCGATAATTTAGTTCGAGTCGACTTGGTGTGCGCATTGACTCAGCACTTCGGTGGCGAGAGATGACAGCGATTACTTGTGATTCGAAAATAACGGGAACTGTCTCAACTTTAATCATGACTTCTCCGACTAATTCCGGTTCGGAGTTTCTGATGATTTCACCATCAGAGAGTGCTTGATCAATAAGTGGTTTGCTCCCCCAATCGATCTCATCACCAATTACATCGTGGGTGAAAATCGTTGCCGCCGTTGTTGGGCGTATATGTGCGACAGCTACGTATCCTGTTGGCCAACTCTTGAAATCTTTACGAAGCGGAACCCAGAGCACTAGGTCAGCAAAAGATAAATCTGCGAGTAATTGCCAATCAGCAACTAGTTCTTGAATTCTATGGATGTGTGCCGGCGAAAGAGGCGATCGGCCGTGTACGAGATCTTCTAAGCGAGCCATCATTTGGCTCCTGCAGCATTTAGATAATCACCAATTTCTTGAGTGGCATACCAAGTTAATTCATCGTCATTTGCGTCATAAACGAATAGAGCTTCGACGCTATCCCAGAGTATTGCTTGGTTGAGTACCACGGTTTCGTCTAAGTGTTGTGCAATTTGTTTATCAGATAATTCTAGTGCGATGACATAACCGCCTGAGTTTCGGGCGGCAATCATTGAGATTTCATACTCTGCTTCTTCTTCATCTAACTCAGGATTTTCAGTGATGAATTTGATTGTCGGTGCATAAACTATTTCTGGAGTGAATTTCTCCTGGGCATGAAAATCTCTGACTTCATCGAGAGTCATAGCTAGATATGCACGCATTGGCTAAGGGTATAAGAGTTTAGGAAATCATTTCACTTGCAATTGACGCCAGCGCTTTTCTCAGAACTCCTCGCTCATTTACCTCTGCAAGGGCCGCTCGCGATTCAGCGGAGTCAGAGGTGCCGCGCACATCTGCTGGAAGCACATACAAGTGCGCTGCCTTGTGAGTCGTTGCCACATCCAGAAAGGCTTTCTCTTCTTCTAAACCTTTTCTTCCGTGAGTCCGCATGTTTAATACAAATGTAATCGAGGAAATTAAGGAGGTTCTACTGAGTATTGTTGTGATTTTCTTAAATCTCATCTGGCCTATTCGATCCGGCCTGGCAATAATCCATAATTCATCTGCATGATCTCCAGCCCAAGTAATCACCAGTGAGTCTGCACGCCGATCAGAGAGTTGCATAGAGAGATCATGAACTATTCCTAAATCTAAAACTATGTAATCAAACTCTGCATGGGCCTTATCAATGACAGCATCAAACTCTGATATTCGCTCTCGAGTGAGTTCTTTAATGTACATAAGAGGAGATGAAAGCCGCCATTGTTCTTCATCGATCAGATTTCGCTGATCAAGATATATCGCAATGCTCGGTTCACTTAAGTTTGCATCTATGAGTAAAACTTTCTTTTTTTGAAGCGAAAGCTCGTAAGAAAGATTGATTGCAACGGTGCTTGCGCCAGTGCTCGAACCAGCAGAGGCAATTGCAATAATGCGGGCGCGTTTTTGAGATTGGAGCAACGGTGTGAGCTTGCGAATCAATGGCGATCGAACATATCCGCGAATAAAGGTAGCTAAAGCAGGCGCTGAAGTTGGTATCTCATGTAGGCCATCATCAATGCTTCGTTCAGTAACACTTGATGCAAACCCTATAACCTGTCGAAAGCTTAAGCAGAGAGATTCAAATAAAGGGCTATCAAAACCATTGAGATCAGGTGAATAAAGTAGGAGCGCTGAACTCGCTTGTTCTGGATTAGCTAAGGCAAACTCACGAAGAGATTCAAAATCGACAGCTCGATGGATAACGCTCCATCCTTGAGTAAAGAGTGTTCCCGCAACAAAACTCTCTTGTTCAGAGTTTGAAATCGCGGTCACAATTATTGGTAGTGCAATTTCAGCCATGAGAGCTCACAAGAACTACACGACCTTGTGATGTTGCACCTAAAAGCAAAAGTACGTCATCTGATTGCAGAGCTACCGTGAGTCCGATTTCACTTCCAAAATTAGAACCGCTCTTAGTTATTGCCAAAATATGTGCTCCTGCTATTACGAGTTCCGGGATTAATTGAATCTCTCCATTTGTTTCTGCTTGCACCCAGTAGATATCAACAATTGACCCTGGAGTAATCCCTTCAGGCGCATCTGCAGATCGAATGCTGAGTGGTACCGCACTTATGGAGATGGAATCAGATTGCGAAGTTATTGATGTCCGTGCAATGAGTTCATGCGCTTCTATGCGCACCTTTGAGAAAGTTCCGACAATTTCAGATTCCTCACTGATGTAGTTCTGGGCAACTTCGCCGAGTGTCACTTGTACTCGGGCCAGATCACTGTGGGTTATCTGATGTCCAGGAAGCAAAAAAGTCGTAGAAACAATCATGGTGCTCTTCTGATTGGCAAGTGATGAAAATATGAAAGCGCTGAGCAGCGATGCAACAATCAGTGCGATAGCGAGAACTAAACGTGAACGAGAAGTTTTTCTATAAGTGGCCATAGGCAGGCACTCAACGCTATAAAGGCAAAGCCATATCCAGAAAATCCACATTCATACTTTTAGTTGATTAATGCATCATCACTTTGCCCGTTTCAACTTCCTTTCGTGGACGCCAACATCTGTTCATGACAACTATTGAGAGCATTTCCTTACTTAAACCAGTTACATATGCAGAAATTTCAAGCTGCGAAGCCGAAGATTGGCAGCACCCGATGCTCGAAATGTTTCGTCCAGTTGTTGAAGAACATGAGAAACAAAAAGCTCGGCTGTACTTGATTCCCTCTAGCTTTGATGACGAATACGATCCAGAGTTTTCACCACAACCCACTTCAGCAAGTGATCTTCCAGAGTTACACGAGTGGACCATGAGATTTGTTGTGAGTGTGCTTGAAATCTGGGCAGGACGACGATCTCCTTCTCAACTCACTCGAATGTGCCATAGAAAGATCTTCACAGAATTACACGCAAGGGCTGGCAGTATGAAAGAAGTTGGAAAGTTAAGAACAATTCATCAGAGCGAACCACTTGATGGAATTTGCGAATCAGTTGTCACAGTTAGATACGGTGAGAGATTACGTGCACTTTCAGTGCGATTTGAGGGTGTTGATAACCGCTGGTTGTGTACTGCGTTGGAATTGCTTTAAGTGATTAAGCAGCGCCGTGGCAGCGCTTGAACTTCTTACCTGAACCACAAGGACACGGACCATTTCTAGAAACATCCGTTGAGCGAGTAACACCATCTTCATCAGCTGCTGTGTACTTAAGGGCAGCTACGGGTGCTTCTGGTTGTTCCAAGCCTTTTGCTTGGACTTTATTGTTGCCTTCGACTTGAACTTCGATATTGAAAAGATAGCTAGCGATTTCTTCTTTAATCGCATCCATCATGGCTGTAAACAAGTCAAAACCTTCACGTTGATATTCAACGAGCGGATCGCGTTGTGCCATCGCACGCAGTCCGATGCCCTCTTGCAAATAATCCATTTCATACAAGTGTTCGCGCCATTTGCGATCAAGAACAGATAGCAAAACTTTACGCTCTAGTTCGCGCATTACTTCGCTACCTAAACTCTGTTCACGCTTTTGATATGCAGCTGCAACATCTTCAAGAATGCGTGCTCGCAAGAAATCCGAGTCAAGTCCTGCTCGATCACCAACTTCTGTTTCGAGTTCTGCAATAGTAAATGAGACTGGGTAAACAACTTTAAGAGCGGTCCAGAGTTTTTCTAGATCCCAATCTTCTGCGTATCCATCAGCAGTTGCTGCATCAACATAAGCGCCAAGTGTTTCTTCCATGAATAAACCAACTTGGTCCTTAAGGTCTTTGCCTTCAAGAACAAGGCGACGCTCTCCATAAATTACTTCGCGTTGACGATTCATTACATCGTCGTACTTGAGAACGTTCTTACGAATTTCAAAGTTCTGTGCTTCTACTTGTGTTTGTGCTGAACGAATCGCATTTGAAACCATCTTGGACTCGATTGGTTCGTCATCTGGAATTCCGGCAGCAGATAAGAATCTCTCTACTAAACCTGAATTAAATCGGCGCATGAGCTCGTCTTGCAGAGATAGATAAAAGCGTGACTCTCCGGGATCGCCTTGGCGACCAGAACGACCGCGCAACTGATTATCAATACGACGAGATTCGTGGCGCTCGGTTCCTAGAACATACAAACCACCAAGTGCGCTGACTTCATCGTGACCCTTTGCAACCGCAGCTTTTTGTTTTGCAATTTCATCTGGCCAAGCGGCTTCGTACTCTTTTGGATTATCTACTGGAGATAAACCTTTGCGTTGTAATTCAAAATCTGCCATGAATTCTGGGTTACCGCCGAGCATGATGTCAGTACCGCGACCAGCCATGTTTGTGGCAACTGTTACGGCCCCTACAACACCTGCGCGAGCAATAATTGCGGCTTCGCGTTCGTGATGCTTTGCGTTAAGGACTTCGTGTGGAACTCCACTTTTCTTTAGGAGAGCAGATAACTCTTCAGACTTTTCAACACTGACAGTTCCAACCAAAACTGGTTGTCCTTTGCGATGACGTTCGGCAATGTCTTTAGTAACTGCTGCAAACTTTCCAGCTTCAGTTTTATAGACCAAATCTGGTTGGTCAATACGAACCATTGAACGATTTGTTGGAATCGGAACAACGCCGAGTTTGTAAATCTGATGAAATTCTGACGCTTCGGTCATCGCAGTACCGGTCATACCGGATAGCTTTTCGTATAAGCGGAAGTAGTTCTGTAGCGTAATTGTTGCAAGAGTCTGGTTTTCATCTTTAATTTCAATGCGCTCTTTTGCTTCCAACGCCTGGTGCATGCCTTCGCTATAGCGACGTCCAGCAAGAATACGGCCAGTATGTTCGTCCACAATTAAGAGTTCACCATTCATGACAACGTAATCTTTATCGCGCTTGTACAGTTCTTTCGCACGGATTGCGTTGTTGAGATAGCCAATCATTGGTGTGTTTGCAGCTTCGTAGAGATTCTCAATCTTCAGTAACTCTTCAACGCGAGTCACACCCTCTTCGAGAATTCCGGCGGTGCGCTTTTTCTCATCTACTTCGTAATGACGTCCGCGATCTAATTTTTGAACCAATTGGCTAAATTCGAGGTACCACTTTGTGGCTTTATCAGCCGGTCCACTAATGATTAAAGGTGTGCGAGCTTCATCAATTAAAATTGAGTCAACTTCGTCAACTACTGCAAAGTAGTGATCTCTGTGAACGCAATCATCGAGATTCCAAGCCATGTTATCGCGCAGATAATCAAATCCGAATTCATTATTGGTTCCATACGTAATGTCTGAGCCATATGCTTCGCGACGTTCTGCAGGTGTCATGTTTGCAAGAATCACACCAACCTTTAAACCTAAGAATCGATGGACACGACCCATCCACTCGCTATCGCGCTCGGCAAGGTAATCATTAACTGTTACAACGTGTACTCCACGTCCGGCAAGTGCGTTTAGGTAAGAAGGAAGAGTTGCAACAAGAGTTTTTCCTTCACCGGTGCGCATTTCTGCAATATTGCCGCGATGAAGCGCTGCGCCACCCATAATCTGAACGTCGTAGTGACGCTGACCCAGAGTTCTTTTCGCCGCTTCACGAACAACTGCAAATGCTTCAGGCAACAAATCATCTAGTGATTCGCCTTGTGCGAATCTGTTCTTAAAAATTTGAGTTTGCTCGCGTAATTCATCATCGCTCATTGCGACCATGCGAGATTCTTGTGCGTTTACTTGAACAACTAATTTACTGAGTTCCTTTAAAATTCGACCTTCGCCAGCGCGCATAATGCGGTCTAAAATTGCTGGCATCACATCACCCTTTCTGGCTTTAACAATGGTCGGTCGCAGTAACTGGCCTATCTTAGCGGTGGCGAGAGGCAGGCAGTAATTGCCGCAATCACCCTTATTCCACGCACTTCTAGGGCCCGGCGGGCTTCAAGAAGTGTTGCACCTGTCGTGATCAAGTCATCGACAAGAATCACATCTGTATCAACTCCCAGTGTGGGCAATTTATTCCTGTTAATCGCCAGGGCCTGATAAATATTCTTGGTTCGCTCATGGGCATTTAGTTCGGATTGATCTTTGATTTTTCGCGTATGAATCAGTAAATCCATGCAATCAAGGGATTCACTTTGAGCAATCGAATGTGTGATGACCGATAAAAAATCTCGGCCGCGTTTTCGATTGGAGCTCTTGCGTGACGGTGCTGGAACAAGGATTCCCACTTCAAAATCACGCAACAATAAGTGCAAGCTATGTGAAATTGCATGAATGATTAAATCATCAGCAGCTTTTATTCCCCCTTCTTTTGCAGAAAGAATAATTCGTTGCGCAACCGGTGAATACAGAATTGATGAATACACGTGCATCGAATCTAGGGTGCTTCGATATAGATGCGGATTCCAGAGAACTCTGCATTGCGAACAGATGCTCGGTCCAAGGGCACGGCAGCCGAAACAACGAGGTGGAAATAAAATCTCAGTTAGTGAATGAGGTTTGAGCACCGAGACATAATGTCTAAAAACAATCTTGAACTACATAAACAAGTGAGGGCTGTGGGTATTTAAACTTTAAAGTCTTTCGGTTCAAGTCGGATAAGTCGCGATTCAAGATTATTTCCAGCCACGCGCGGTAGCGTAAGAACAAAGTGTGCACCGTGTCCTGGGCGACCCCATACCTCGAGTTCTCCGTTGTGCAATCGTGCATCTTCTAATGCAATTGATAATCCAAGACCAGTGCCACCACGGATACGCGAACGAGATGGATCCGCGCGCCAAAACCGATCAAAGACTCGAAGTAGCGAGTTCTCATCAATTCCAACGCCATAATCTCTCACCGCAACAGCAACATCGTTTTCGTTGTATTCGAGGTAAACATCAATCGGCTTTGAATCCGCGTGATCTATAGCGTTGTTAAGTAAGTTACGCAAAATTCTTTCAACACGGCGTGCATCTGCATTGATCAACAATTCTTGGCTATTTGGCTTAAAAACAATCTGGGTTCCGTTTTCCTTGGCAACTAGTTCAAGATCTTCGATGCCTCTACTGATCAGCGCAATGAGATTGAAATCAACTGGTTCAAGAACTGCGACCTCTGCATCAAATCGACTTACTTCTAGCAGATCTTCAAGTAATCGCTCGAAGCGCTCGATATTGCCAACTAGTAATTCAGCACTTCGAGCAACCTGTGGGTCGAAGTTGTTTCGTGACGAATAGATAACTTCTGATGCCATTCGCAGTGTTGTTAATGGCGTCCTTAACTCGTGGGATACATCCGAAACAAAACGCTGTTGGACACGTGAAAGGTTTTCAAGGCGCATGATCTGCTGCTGTATTGATGCGGCCATCTCGTTAAAGGAGTTACCCAGCGTGGCTATTTCATCTTGTCGGTCTACCTGCATTCGTTGATTCAGATCACCTGATGTAAATCGTTCTGCAACTCGCGCAGCCTCACGAACAGGTCGAATCACTTGGCGAGTGACTAACCATGTAATCAAACCAATTAAAAAAACCAACGCAATATCTACGATGATAATCGAACGCGAAATCAGGGTCAGTGTTTTGTTTTGATTATTTAGTGGAAAAAGTAGATACATTTCATAGGCACCGGACCTGGGAACTGAAACGATGTCACCGACTGCAATTGCAGGAACTTTTAATGCGCCGGCGTATTGAATGGTTATGTAAGCCCAACTAAGTTCAGATGTGCGGCGAACTTCTTGACGAAATTCTTTGGGCAGTGACGCTGGATCCACTAAATTTGATGTAGTTGTGAAGTCTTTTTCAACTGGATTGACTAAGCGACCACGTAATAGAACTAATTCTCGCCCGCTTGCACGAGCACCAACTGTCGTTGCAGAGCTTACGATTTCAGAAATCACGGATTCAATTTCTGCAGATGATCCGCTTTTTGCCAGAATCAATCTGTAGCGTGCGCTCACAATCGTCGAGCGTGCTTCATTTATTGCCGCATCAAGATTTACTTGCTTCACACCTGCTGACACGCGAGACTCCAGTAGAGATCCCGATAGCCAAATCACGCCGGATGAGAGAACAATTGTTGAAATCAGCACGCGAAGCGAGAGCGAATTTCTTAACCTGCTGGTAATTGTGCCCATGTTTAATGGTTTTGATTTCCTGCTTTGTATCCAACTCCACGCACTGTGAGAACAATTTCAGGATGCTCGGGGTCTTTTTCAATTTTTGCACGAAGTCGCTGAATGTGAACGTTGACCAAACGAGTATCTGTTGAATGCCTATAGCCCCAAACTTCGCTCAAGAGCGCATCACGTGTGAAGACTCTGCCTGGTTCGCGGGCAAGTGCAACTAAGAGATCAAATTCGAGGCGGGTAAGTTGAATGTTTTTTCCAGCTCTCGTAACTTCATGAGCATTGACATCGATAGTTAAATTGGAAATTGTTAAGAGTCCCGCAACGTCGGTATTTGTACGACGTAGTCGAGTGCGAATACGAGCCACTAGCTCTGATTGGTGGCGAAAAGGTTTAACCATGTAATCATCAGCGCCAGCTTCAAGTCCACGAACTACATCATGTGAATCGCCTTTTGCTGAGAGCATGACAATTGGAACCATGGATTCGGAGCGAATTTGTTTACAAACTTCTATGCCATCTAAACCTGGAAGCATTACATCTAGAAGGACTAAGTCTGGAGGATTACTTCTAAATGCCTCCAGAGCTTCGTCGCCTCTGCTTACTAAATCAACATCTATTCCGGCACCGGTTAAAACGATGCCAAGCATTTCTGCAAGGTCCTGGTCGTCATCGACGACCAATACCAAGGTCATTAGCTACCGTGCTCCCAAGAGTTCAAGTACATATCTTGTGCAGGTGTAAGAACATCAATCTTTCCACCCATGCTTTGTAGCTTAAGACTTGCAACTTCCTTATCAATATATGTAGGCACAGTGTGAACACCTGGCTTGAGATTCTTAGCTTCCTTAACTAAGTACTCAGCTGTTAGTGCCTGATCAGAAAATGACATATCCATTACTGATGCTGGGTGACCTTCTGCTGCACCGAGGTTTACGAGACGTCCTTCTGCAATGAGAAGAAGTCGACGACCATCTGCCAATACGTATTCATCTGTTTGGTGACGCATCTTTGCATTCTTCTTCTTTGCATTTTGCTCTAGCCATGCAACGTCAATTTCAATGTCGAAGTGACCGGAGTTAGCCATGATTGCGCCATCTTTCATGACAGCAAAGTGCTCATCTCGCAAAACATCGCGATTACCTGTAACGGTGATAAAGACATCTCCGATTTTTGCAGCGTCTGCCATAGGCATAACGCGGAATCCCTGCATCATTGCATCGAGTGCCTTAGTTGGATCAATTTCGGTGACGATTACATCAGCGCCCATACCCTTTGCGCGTTCTGCAACACCTTTGCCGCAATATCCAAAACCTGCAACAACAACGATACGACCAGCAAGTAGGAAGTTTGTTGCACGGAAAACTGCATCCAGTGTTGATTGACCTGTACCGTAACGATTATCAAACATGTGCTTTGTGTCTGTGTCATTGACGGCAATCATTGGGAATTGAAGTGCGCCATCTTTTGCCATCTGTGTAAGACGAATGACTCCGGTAGTTGTCTCTTCGCAACCGCCGGCAATGTTTCCAATGAGTTCTTTGCGAGTTGTGTGCAATGTGTTTACGAGATCGCAACCATCATCGAATACTTGGTGTGGTTCGATATCTAAAGCAGCGTTGATGTGTGAGTAATATCCATCGCGATCAACTGCATTGCGAGCAAAAACGCTGATACCAAATTCGTGTACAAGAGCTGCTGCAGTGTCATCTTGTGTTGACAGTGGGTTTGAAGCACAGAGCGCGATTTCTGCGCCTCCAGCTTTGAGAACGCGCATTAAGTTTGCTGTCTCTGTTGTGACGTGCATGCACGCTGCAATGCGTACGCCGGTAAATGGTTGTGATTTTTCAAAGCGTGCACGAATTTGTGCAAGCACTGGCATGTTGCGTTCTGCCCATTCAATGCGCTTGCGACCTTCTGCCGCTAGTGATGCATCTGCAATATCGTGCTTTGGAATTGTTGCTGTCACTGGTGAATTCACGAACGTTCTCCTTTTAGGTTAAGTACAAATGTTTTTTAGACGTGACCTAAGGGGTAGGGCTCTACAGTGTTAGGCGGCTAGGAGATTAGGTTACTGGTATTGCTTCTAAAGTGAGAACTGAAGCACTCACTTTCTAACTGTGGCGAGTACCTCATCTTTGATTTTCTCCATACGGGCAAGGGTCTTGGCTTCCACATTCAGGCGAAGTAGCGGCTCTGTGTTTGAGGGGCGCAGGTTAAACCACCAGGTGTCACCATTTACCGTCAAGCCATCAAGATGATCAATCGTGACCGAATTCAATTTTTCATATTGCTTTTCAATAACACTCATTGATTGCTGTGCATCTTTTACCTTGGAATTTATCTCGCCACTTGAAAAATATCTTTGGTATGGCTTTAGTAACTTTGAAAGCGACGCTTTGGATGTTCCTAGCGCTGCAATTGTGTGTAGTGCCGCAAGTGCACCTGAATCAGCCTTCCAGAAATCCTTAAAGTAAAAATGACCCGAGTGCTCTCCACCAAAGATTGCCCCAGTTTCGGCCATCATCGCCTTTATATAGGAGTGTCCAACTCGTGAGCGCAGCGCTGTGCCACCATTTTCTAGAATTACTTCAGCTACTGAGCGTGAAGAAATAAGGTTATGAATAATTGAGGCACCAGGATGTGTTTTTAATTCTCTTTCTGCAATCAGAGCTGTTAGGTCTGAAGGATTAACTGTTTCACCGTTTTCATCAACTAAGAAACATCGATCTGCATCGCCATCGAAAGCAAGCCCTAAGTCTGCGCCGTGCTTCTTTACAGCCTTTTGCAAATCTTTGAGGTTTTTTGCATCAATTGGATTTGCTTCATGATTTGGAAATGAACCATCTAACTCAAAATACATGGGAATAATCTCGAGGTTTAATCCCTCAAATATTGCAGGGGCTGTGTACCCAGCCATTCCATTTCCTGCATCTATTACTACTTTTAGTTTTCGTATGTCTGATACATCGACAAGCGTATGTAAGTGCTGCGCGTAATCAGTGAGTAAATTACGCTCGCTCTCTATTCCAACACTTCCGAATGATATTGGCGTCCCTGCGCGCACAAACTTTTCAATTGTAAGTAAGCCAGATTCTTTCCCAATTGGCCTGGCACCGCTCAGACATAATTTAATGCCGTTGTATTCGCCAGGATTGTGGCTTGCTGTGAACATGGCCCCAGGCATATTTAACTTACCCGCTGCGAAATACAACATATCTGTCGAAGCAAGTCCTATTCGAATTACATCTAGTCCAAGAGAAGTGACTCCTGCAGAAAATGCATCTGCTAACTGCGGTGAAGAAGGACGCATATCTTCACCCACAACAACGGTGCCTGGTTCGCGTTCTTGAATTATGAAACGTGCAAAGGCTGCACCCGTAGCAAATGCGAAGTCAGGAGTTAATTCAGTTCCGACGAGCCCACGAATGTCATAAGCCTTAAAAATATCCGCAAATTCACTCGAACCCATGGGTCAAAGTCTAGGACGGAACTGCGCGCAAATGTCCCCGGCGACCGAGTGACGTTGCAGCGCTGGCACTGCTTTGTGGATTTTCTGTGGTTATTTCTTTTGATCCAACTTCTCGAACAGCGTCGGCGATAGCCATTAAGTCATCTTGCGTTGGGCCACCGTGATGCGAGTCAGTTGAAGCTTTAATTACATTCCATCCATTAGGAACAGTTAAACGCTCGCCATGTTTTTCGCATAAATCATAAGCGTGCGGTTCAGAAAAAGTTGCTAGTGGACCAAGTACCGCTGTTGAATCTGCATAGTTGTAAGTCAAAGTCATGGTCGCTGTGAGCCGACAACTGGTACGCGAACATGCGCGCCCATAACGTGAACTCAAAGTCATGTACAGAAGATTAGTGGGCAGGCCACTAAAAACTTGGGATTGTCAGGGATTTAAAACGCGAATGTTCGCGGTCGGGATAGCCGATTTTGTAAGAACGCTTCCTGCCACCAGTGGTATCGATCCGAATCCATTAGTAGATGCCTGTAGAGCAGAGGCATAAGTATTTGGGCTCACTCGAATAAAGCTTAGATTTCGGGCATTGGCTGGAATGCGCCAGACAGCGATATCGCTTCCCTGAATAGTTTTACGAACTTTTTTTCCACCTGCAACGCTTATCTCGAGATCAACTTCGATGTCATCTCCCATAAACACAAGCAAGGAAGTCATGCCGGTCATTGCAATTGTAAATGGAGTAAGTGCAGGGACTGAAGAGCTCCATACAAAATCTCTCTTAACGTTTGCAAAAACTCCTGCAACTATGGGTTCGTCTGAATTAATGCGTATTCCATAAATCGATGAACTAACAGATGGTGAGAGTGGAAAATTCATCACCTGACCCTTTTTAACTGTGATGGCATCGAGTCCTACCGGAGTAAATCGACCATCACCTGAAATAACTTCAACGCTGACATTCGCATCCGCATCACCGGGAGCTAACAATCGCAATTGCTGCGCGGGAGCATTCGCAACTCTTGGTTGAAGTGGAATTGCTGGAATGAAAATTTCTTTCGCAGGAGAAACTCCAGGACTTACTAGGTCGCCACCTAATGTACGAAGGCCTTTGCCTCGCTCATCAACTAGAAAAGAATTCAAACGACCTGCACGCGTAAGAACTCGTATGACAATAGATGACTCACCCGGTGCAAGGGAGTCAAGCCCAACTGATTCAAATGAATTCGCCTTAACACTTATCACCTTGGAAACTGCAGGTGATGTGCCACTCCAAACAAAAACATCTGCAACAGATTCACTTAGTCCGCTATTAACCAGTAACAGTTTTCCACGAGCAGTGATGTCTGCTGCGCCACCGACAAACCATTGACTCGTGGAAGGGTTTGAACAAATTGTTCCGCCCGCCCAGGAACCTGCTCTGCTCTGCCAGATAATCGGCGTGATTCCTTGCGCATCTACAAGAATTGGATCTTTGTTAACAGGTAGCCGCAATGCTCGTGAGTTGAAAAACTTTGTAGATGTTGAACCCACACGATTGATTTTTGTGACTCTCGAACCTAGTGATACTTGAGAGGACAAGCCGCTTTGCGTTGGCGCACATACAACTGATGGATAGCTCATTGAAAACTTCTGTCGAGAAATTGTGCTATTCAAAGCATTTGAAGTGGCAATAAGTAAACCGAGTGAAAGTGCCACTATTGCGAATCTTTTTAACTTCATGTCAGCTCGCTTTCTGACATTTCACGCCGTTTTCGCCCAGCAGGTGCAGCCAGAACAATTAACGTAACAAGGAAAATAAACTGAAGCGATAACAGACCACGTCTTGTAGTGCCATCGTGAAGCAGGGAAATCTCACCCGGTTCAGTAACTTTAAACTGCGGGAAGCCATTGGCATCTTTACTGCGTTCTAAACTAAAACCATTCTGAAATACCTTCCAAGATCTGCTGTATGAATCTGTTAGCAGAATTGTTCCTGGTGAATTGATTTGAGTTCTAGTTCCTACGGTTGTGCTCGGAATCTCAGATATTTTTCCGGTTGCATCAATAAAGTTTATTCCACTGAGTGCCCCATTCACCTTCCAAACAATTCCTGCATTCGTTGCCGAAGATCTGACAAATCCACCAAGCCCATCGATAGTGCGAACAACTTCTTTATCTGTGGGGCTCTTTGCAAAGACATATTTAATTCCGTGTTGTCCTAAAACTTGGGATGCAGAAATTCCACTTCCGTCTGCAATTTCTTTGATCGCATTGCTAATTGCCGGCAATTCAGGTGGAGCAATGTCTGGTTCACCAAGTAACGCATCGTGTCCACGTGCCAAGAAGTATTGCAATGAGTTAACTCCATCGCTCTTTACTTGACGAAGCACAATTGTTTTCGCAGCACCTTCGACACCAAGAAATGCTGGCAATACTCTTGAATCTGTTGTGCGAAGTGGAGAATCAGCTCCTGCAGTCACGAGCCATGAAATAGTTGAGAGCGAATACAACGTGGTTACGACGACTAGCAAGCCAGCAAGTATGTGGCGGTAGTGGAAGTTTGTGACAACTAGAACTTCACGGAGTCGATCTAAAATTAAGATTCCGGCAGCCACTGAACAGATAGTTGCAATAGCTATGAAGGAACCTGTCCATGTGCGAACGGGTGAAGAGTTTCCGTGACCCGAGATTGATACAGAGCCAATCAAAACAGCCGCAGCAATTGCACCGCATCCAAAATAAGAAATAACTCTTGCTTTTGTAGATGAAAAAAGACCAACTAACAAAATCAGTGAAATTGGACTTATTGACCACCACGGTAGGGCGCCTGATCCCCCTGGATTTGAAATCAATGCAAAGTTAGGCCCTCCCCCAGCAATTGATAATCCTGGTTCGAGAAAAAGATTCTTTGGGTTTAGTAACGTCGAAAATGACCATGGTGTGCTGACAAGTAACGGTGCAAAGACCAAGGTGAGACGTCGCAATAATCGATCATGAAAAAATCGAATGTTTCCGTACTTGAGGAAATCAATAACTGTCACGATCAATGTGGCGATGAAAACATAGACAAATACCTGCATTGAAAACATATAGGAAAGCGAAAGCACTAGCGATAACAGAAAGACCTTACGCCAGGATGTACTTTCAATTGTCAGCCAATCTCGAATGAGTAAAGCAATGTATGGCAGAAGAATCAACGTGAAAACAGTTCCGATTCGCCCAGAGTTAATGCTGGCAATGGCTACGGGAGATATGGCATAAAGAAAACTGGCTGTAACTCGTAGCCAATTGTGAGATGTGAGTTTGGAGAAGAGCCTAAAACTGGCGAGCATAAACATTAGAGGTGCAAAGAAGAACAAGAGCGAAATGAACAAATCTGCTTTGCCAAAGAGAATTGTGGAACCCAGTGCAACTATTGCAATCCAGGCTGGTGCACCTTGGTCGGTTCCCATTCCGATTTGATGCCACGATTCAAAATACATTCGCCATAAATCTCGTGCTCCTTCGGGTGTCTGCACAAGTGCTCCACCAACAAGTGAGCCATATCTTTGGCGTGACCAAATTGCGATGAGAATTAATATTGCAAAACCAGCCAACGCTTTTGGCTGTTTAAAAATTGTCCACCATCTACCCGTTGTAGAAGGTGTCAGTAAATCTTCATCCTCATTGAGAGGATCAAGGACTGTGTTTGTCTCAGAAACAGATGGAAGCAAAGTGCTTCGAATAGAATCAAATAATCTTTCGGTCGCAGCTCTTAACTGATGGCGACGATGTGGAATAAATCCTTTAACTACTCGCGCTGAAAGCAATCTATGGGATTTTCTAAATTTGCGAGCACTTGCAAGTTCGCGAGGATGAATCACAAGTGTTGCAAGTGCCAAGAGTTCATCGCTGGCGTAACCCGGAAGCTTTGCCAATAAGTATCCAATCGCACGAGCCGTTGCTGAACCGAGTAATTGCAGCACAACCCACGGCAACATCCACCATGTCGAATTAACGAGCAATACGTATGCGGCATTTCGGCGATCAAGAAGTAATGGTCTGTGTAAGAAAGCTTCCTTCACATCTGCAGAACGACGTTCTGATGCTGCTGCTTGTGCATGAAAGCCCTTTGCTTCACTCACTGCGATAACCGAGTGTCCAGCTACTCGCGCACGCCAACCAAAATCAACATCGTCTCTAAACAATGAAAGGTTTGGATCGAAACCACCGAGTTCAACGAATGCATCGCGACGAACAAGTGCACCTGCAGTACTTACAGCTAGAACATCATGCACACCATCATGTTGACCTTGGTCATACTCGTGTGGTTCAAGACCGGTCCAGCGAGCGCCATCGGATGCAATGCTCACGCCAACTTCGAGTAAGTGTGATTTGTCATGCCAACCGAGCAATTTTGGTCCAGCCATAATTGCTTGCGGTTTTTCTTCGAGCGCTTCGAGTAATTTCTTTAATGCATCGGGATGCATTGCACAGTCATCATGCAAAATCCAGAGCCATTCATTTTCGGGAGAAGTTGGCGCGGGCAAAGTTTGAATTGCTGCCCAAATTGCATCACCAAAACCAGATTCACGATCAAGTGAAAGAGTTGGAATTTTTGCACCTTTGAGAAGTGCAGCAGAAGAATCTGTCGAACCAGTGTCTACGGCAAGAATTTGATCTGCTGAACGTTTTTGCGAAGTCAGGGATGCGACAACTTCAGGTAGCCAAAGAGCACCATCATGAACAACAAGAATTGCTGTTACGTGTCGCAAATCTTCTGCGGCTTTTAAAGCCATAGCGTGAACCTGCTTTTCGCTCGTAAACCTTTGCTGCGATTAAGCAGGACGGCGCTTCAGACGGCGGCGTTCGCGTTCTGAAAGTCCGCCCCAAATTCCGAAACGTTCATCATGTGCAAGTGCGTATTCCAAACATTGTGAACGCACATCGCATGAAAGACAGACTCGCTTTGCTTCACGAGTTGATCCGCCTTTTTCAGGAAAGAAAGCTTCTGGATCTGTCTGTGCGCAGAGTGCGCGTTCTTGCCATGACAGCTCAACGCTCTCACCTGAGATGAGTTGAATGATTGGGCCTTGAGAAAATGTATTGGAGGAAGGAGAGGAAGTAGGTGCCTGTTTCTGTGAATCTTGTGGGCGGATCGGCATAGTGTCGATTCTCCTTGTAATTCATCGGCTTCATCCCTTGTGGATGTGGCCTACTAAAGGTGAATTACACGCTTGTAATCCCTGTAAGTCAAGTCGGTGAGAGTCGTATTTGAGCGTGAAATCAACCTAATTCAGAGGTTGAGGGGCGAAATTAACTCATTTGAATAGTAATTACCGATGATTTTCGAATCTTTTGGAATATGTGAACCCGGTGCAATAAAGCTATTTCTAATCTCAGAACCCGCTTCAATAACCACTTCGGCGCAAATAATGCTGCCGCTAATGACTACATCCTCGTGAATCGAGCAGCCCGCACCGACACTGGATCCATCTTGCAACTTCGCAGTTGTTGCAATTGTTGATGTTGGATCTATCTTGAAATCCCCGCCAACTAGGTGCTTAGAACCGGCAAGGAGTGCGCGAGGTGTTCCAATGTCTAACCAATAGGCATCTTCGATGTAGCCATAGATTTTTTTGCCTGCTGCGACAAGTGCTGGAAATACATCGCGCTCAACACTGACCACGGTATTGGCAGTAATTGTTTCTATGACAGATGGGTGAAAAACATAAGAACCAGCATTAATCGTGTTGGTTATTGGGTTATCCATTTTCTCCAGGAAAGCAGTTACGCGACCATTTTCATCAACTGGTACACATCCATATGCTCTGGCATCTTCTACATGCGTTAAATGCAAAGTCACATCTGCCTTATGAGTAAGGTGCTCTTGGATTTGTTTCGCAAGGTTGTGTGAACTCAGTACATCGCCATTGAAAATTACAATGGGTTCATCTGAACCAGCCCTTAAATTCAAGGCTGCCGCTGCATTTTTTATTGCACCGCCAGTTCCAAGTGGTGTTTCTTCAACGGCGTATCGAATATCTAGCCCCCATTTTGATCCATCGCCAAAATAAGGAGTAAAGACTTCTGAGAGGTAAGAAGTTGCCAAAACAATTGTTGTTATTCCTGCTCGCTTTGCAGCCATTAGTTGGTGCTCAGTTACTGGCAATCCCGCGATAGGAAGCATTGGTTTAGGAGTATCTCGAGTTAATGGCATAAGCCGCGTGCCCATTCCCCCGACAAGCAAAATACCCAGGGTCATTTATTACGCCTTCGATGAACTAATGCGAAGTGCAGCATCAGCGATTGCATCATCCGTTGCAGTCATTGCAATTCGAACATGTTGCGCACCATCGCTGCCATAGAAGATTCCGGGCGTAACCAAAATTCCAAGCTGTGCAAGTGCTTCTACTGACTTCCACGAGTCTTCTCCGCGAGTGCACCAGATATAGAGCCCAGCCTCAGAATGCTCGATTTTAAATCCAATAGATACAAGTGCAGGCGCCAAAGTTTTGCGACGTTGGTTATAGCGAGCGCGCTGCTCCTGTACATGTGCATCATCGCTCAGGGCAGCAATCATTGCGTGCTGAATTGGAAGCGGCACCATCATTCCTGCATGTTTTCTAATTTCGAGAATTTTCTTAATCAAGGCAGGATCGCCAACAACAAAAGCACCGCGATATCCAGCCATTGAAGAGCGTTTAGATAGTGATTGAACCGCCAAGATATTTGAGTTATCACCATCTGTGAAAGAGAGAATGGAAGATGGCTGGGTTTTATCGCCAAACTCTAAATAGCACTCATCACTCACAAGTGGTGCATTATGCGAACGAGAGTAATTAATAGCTGCCCTTAACTCAGACTCTGTGTGCACTCGACCAGTTGGGTTAGATGGTGAATTAATCCACGCCAAATCTGAATCTGGCCAAGAGCGCGCATCGATGTCTACGGCGTGAGGTTCTGCTCCGGCGATGATTGCTCCAACGTTATAAGTTGGATACGCAACCTTTGGGAAAAGTACTTTTTTAGATTGTAAGAACGTTGGAAGCCAAGCAACAAATTCTTTAGATCCAATCAGTGGTAAAACATCGAAATCTCCTGTTACGCCCAGGCGATTACTTGCCCATTTTTTAATTGCATCTCGCAACTCTTGGGTGCCTGCAGTTAATGGATAACTTGGAGAGTTGGAATGATCGGCTAAAGATTTCTGAATAAATTGCGGGGTTGGATCAACTGGAGTTCCTTGAGATAGATCAATAATTCCTGCGCCATGTTTGCGCGCTAGATCTCCAAAGGGCGCTAAAGCATCCCACGGAAAATCTGGAAGTTTCAGTGCACGCGCCTTTACTCGCTCTTTGCTGGAGCAGTTACAACGTCGGCATGATCTTTATTTGTTGGACCAACTTTTGCTGCCCCACCAGGTGAACCTAGTTCGACGAAGAATTCGCTATTCACCTTTTGGAAATCTTTCCATGGTCCAGGAACATCATCTTCGTAATAAATTGCCTCAACCGGACAGACTGGCTCGCACGCGCCGCAATCAACGCACTCATCTGGCTGGATGTACAACATGCGATTGCCTTCATAGATACAGTCCACTGGGCACTCTTCGATGCAGGACTTATCCTTCACATCGATACATGGTTGGGCAATCACATACGTCACGAGAACAGCCTCCCTGAAACTCTTTTCACTCGGCTTACGTAGCCATTTCTATAGCGCGATTGTAATGCGAAGCCCCTGTAACTCGCGAGTTTGGCGTGGGCGATTATCGTTACTCCTGTGAAGGTTCAGATATGAAGGCTCCTATTGGTGCGCGAGTAAGTATTCGCTTCCACGATCCCGAAGGCGGATTTCGTGACCTGGTTGGTTATCTAGAGTCTGAAAACTCACTTCGTAATCGACACGGAGAACTCATCGAATTTGATGTCGAAAGAATTGCGGTCTATAAAGTCATCGAAGAGAAAATTCAATCAGCTGGGCACGGTGCTCCACTGTCAATTCGAATTCAAGAGTTAGAACGAGTGTTAACGAAAACGTGGCCACCGCTGCGTCAGGAACTCTTTGGTAATTGGTTGATTAGATCATCCGGAAAATTCACAATGCGCGCTAACTCGGTGCTGCCCACCGGAAAGGCTCCCTACGGAGAACCTCCAATTGATATCGATGGATCTATTTCTCACGTTATTTCACATTATGAAAAAGCAGGACTTGTGCCAACATTTTCAATCCCATTGCCAACGTATGCGGATTTAGATTCGAAACTATTTGATCTAGGTTGGGTTGAAAAAGTTCGAGCACATGTCATGGTGGCAGATATTGCAGACCCTGCGTCGGCTCAATCTTCTTTCAAGACTGAAATTTCAGATCACTTTGATGATTCATGGCTTGCTTTGCAGGACGATTACGGAGTGGCTGAACTTATGAGGGGATATCCAGCTCTATACGCATCTGTATTTGATGGGGACAAATTAATTGGAGTCGGTCGCACTTCACACGCAGATGGTTGGAGTGCACTATCAAGAGTTTTTGTTCATCTCGATTATCGAGGCCAAGGCGTAAGCAAATTGATAGTTAACGCACTGCTAAAGAGTTCCTTAGAAGCTGGAATCCATAAATCAGTCCTGCAAGTTGATTCCCAGAATCTCACGGCAATTAATCTGTATACATCACTTGGTTTTAAACTTCACCACGAATATGTTTATCGCGCTTATCAAAAAAGTTTAACGTTGCTTTCAGATGGTTGCTGCTAATGGTTTTATCAATTTACGACACTTTTACACGCAAACCTAAGGAAATCTCCTCGCACAATCAGAACGTCACCATGTATTGCTGCGGACCGACTGTGTATCGAGACGCACATGTTGGTAATTTACGAACCTTTTTGTTAAGTGACCTCATTGCTCGAACGATTGCCCTGAGTGGGTTTTCCGTTGAAATGATTCAAAACATTACAGATGTTGGGCATATGTCTGATGATTTTCAAGAGGACAAAATGCTTGAGCAATCAAAGAAAGAGAAAATAGATCCTTTTGAAATCGCTCGTAAATATGAAGAACGGTTTCATCACGATCTTGCCAATCTGAACATTATTCCTGCAAAAAAATATCCACGAGCGAGTGAATCTATTGAGCTCATGCACGAAATGATTTCCGAACTTATTCAAAAGGGTGCGGCATATATTGGTGAAGACAAGTGCGTTTACTTTGATGCACAATCCTTTGCCGGTTATGGACAGATAAGTGGCAATCGCTTGGATGCGCTTAAACCTGGTCACCGCTATGAGTACGTTGAAGATGGTGCAAAGAAATTCCATGCTGATTGGGCATTGTGGAAAGCAGCTGGTGAACGAAACGAGATGATTTGGGAATCACCTTGGGGTCCGGGATTTCCCGGTTGGCATATTGAATGTTCTGCGATGTCCCTTAAGTTTTTGCATGGACATGTAAATATCCACGTGGGTGGAATTGATTTGCGTTTTCCACATCATGAAAATGAACGCGCACAATCCAACTCGATTACGGGAGTTGAAAGTGTTGACCTTTGGGTTCACGGTGAGCACCTTTTATTTGAGGGTCGAAAAATGTCCAAGAGTGCCGGAAATGTTGTGTTACTCGATGATGTAATTGCTAAGGGATTTGATCCACTTGCTCTGCGCCTGTGCTTTTTGGAAAATCGCTATAGATCGCAAATGGATCTTTCGTGGCAATCTATTTCAGCAGCTCACGAAACAATCAAACGTTGGCGGAGCAAAGTTTCTGGATGGGGCGTTGTAAAAAGCGCTCAGACAGATTCAACCGTACTTACTTATCTCGAGAATGATTTAGATACGCCCCGTGTAATCACTTACTTGCGCGCTCTAGAAAAAGATGCGAGTGCCACCGATGAGCAGAAGGCGAATGCATTTGTTTTCGCTGATCAGGTGTTAGGTCTGGATCTTTCGCGTGCACCAGAAGTTCGAGAATTACCTGATGAATTACTTAATCTTCTGCAGCAACGTGAGGCTGCAAGGGCTGCAAAAGATTGGGCGTTGAGTGATCAACTGCGGGCGACTCTTGAAAGTGCTGGATTAGAAATATCTGACTCAGCAACAGGTCAGAACTGGAGTTGGCGTTAGTTAAGCAGGAAGTGCAATAACAATAAAGAGTGCAAGAAGCCCAAGAAGAACTAGAGCGCTTCCTTCTGAATTACCTTGAACCAAGAGTTCATTGCCAACACCAAAAGTTGAAGCTCTCCAGAGGATTAACGCCCATGCAATTGATGCAATTATTTTAAATGTTCGTGAGCCAAATTGGCGACCGATGGCCCAGACTGTTGTAGCCGAACCCAAAATCGCAATTACTAATCCAACTGGTGGATAAAAAATATGCAGCAGGACCGCAGCAATTCCTGCCATGACTCCAAGTGCAGCAGAATAAATCATCTTCATGCTGGATTAACTCCTGCAAACAAATCAGTTTCTCTTCCATGTGAATCAAATGGCTCAGCTTTATTACCTTGCACTAGTGAGTAGTACTCGTGTCCCCATACTTGTTGTCCAAGATTATTTGATAGGGCAAAAAATGGTCCATCTAATTCAATTTGAGTTGCATGCGCTGCCATAGCTTTCATCTTTAAATCAACATACTTAGTGCCATCAATCATTGCAGTGACAAGTTCGTCATCTTTTGCAAATGGAAGATCGTCGACACTTTCTGCACCAAAAAAGCTTGATCCGATTTCTTTCATTTTTTCTATTCCTTGCGCAAGAACAGATTTCGGCATTGCATTCCAATAGATTTTTGAAACTTTCCACTGTGCTAATTCGCTAGCTCGCATCGCAACGCGGTGGGCTTGGATGTGATCTGGATGCCCATATCCCCCAATTTCATCGTAAGTAACGAGCACGTGTGGCTTAACTTCTTCAATAACTTTAACAAGATGTGTTGCGGCTGAATCGAGATCTGCTTGCCAGAAAACATCAGGGCGATTATTTGGTTCGGTGCCCATCATTCCGCTATCCCTGAATTTAACTTCGCCGTTTCCAAGGAATCTAAAGTCTTTGATTCCTAACGCATCCATTGCATCTTTGAGTTCGATTTCACGGTGCTGCCCAAGCGAGTCTGTATGTGTGCTTGCTAAGTGAGATAAGTCAGAGACAAGTACTTCGCCTTCTTCGCCGCGTGTACAGGTAACTAAAGTGACATCGGCGCCAAGATCGGCATACATAGCCATTGTTGCGCCATTGTTAATCGTTTCATCATCAGGATGGGCGTGAACTAAAAGTAGGCGAAAACCCTTATAACTATCTCGCACTTAGTACACCGGTAATGATGTATCTATTTGCTTTGCCCATGCCACAACACCACCACTTACGTGCGTTGCATCAGCAAAGCCTGCACTCTTGAGTATCGCTAAACATTCAGCAGATCTGACTCCAGATTTACAGTGCAAAATAATCGGCTTGTCTTGTGGCAAACCAGCCAGTGCGCTTCCATCAAGAAAACCTTGCTTAGGAATTAACACCGAACCAGGAATTCTTACAATTTCAAACTCACTTGGTTCACGAACATCGATAAGCAAGAAGTTTTCTTTATTGTCAATTTTGCCTTTGAGTTCTGAAACAGAAATTGTTGAATCTTTAACTGCAACTTCTGCCGCATCAGATAAGACGCCACAAAATGCTTCATAATCTGGAAGCAGTGCTGTTTGAGAAGGTTTTTCACTGCATAGTGGGCACTTAGGATCTTTACGCACCTTGATTTTGCGATACGTCATTTCAAGGGCGTCATAGATCATGAGTTGACCAATAAGTGGTTCGCCAATTCCAGTAATTAACTTAATAGCCTCTGTTGTTTGAATGGATCCAATAGATGCACAAAGGACTCCGAGAACTCCACCTTCGGCGCAACTTGGAACCATGCCTGGAGGTGGTGGTTCAGGATAAAGACAACGGTAGCAAGGTCCATATTCGGCCCAGAAAACACTTGCTTGACCATCAAAGCGATAAATAGAGCCCCAGACATAAGGCTTCTTTAACAAAACGCACGCATCATTTACTAAATATCTAGTCGCAAAATTATCTGTTCCATCAACAATTAAATCGTACTGTGCAAAAATATCCATGACATTGTCTATATCAAGTCGAATTTCATGGACCACAACATTTACATTTGGATTAATTTCTGCGATTTTCTCTTTAGCTGAAAGCGCCTTGCTCTTTCCAATATCACTCTGGCCATGAATAATTTGGCGCTGCAAGTTGGATTCATCGACTGTATCGAATTCAACAATGCCTAATGTTCCAACACCAGCTGCCGCCAAATACATGAGTGCAGGTGAACCAAGTCCGCCTGCACCTACGCAGAGAACTTTTGCATTCATTAAACGTTGCTGACCCGCCATTGCGACGTCAGGAATAATTAGATGACGGCTATAGCGGCGCACTTCTTCAACAGTGAGCGCTGGGCCTTTTTCAACTAATGGTGGGATATTCATAACCGTCCTGAATGTGAGTGAGTATGTGCTTATTCTGCCGTACTCACCAGAGCACTGCCAATTTGAAGGCATTTACCTCTACGATTGGCCGCAATGAGTACCTCCGCCAATTTTCGAGATAACAAGCCTCGCTTACCACGAGATGAGCGTCGCGCACTTCTGCTTTCTGCAGCACTCGAGGTTTTTACTGCCGCTGGATACCACTCAGCCGCAATGGATGAAATTGCAGATCGCGCTGGAGTAAGCAAACCAGTTTTGTATCAACACTTTCCATCCAAACTTGATCTCTATTTGGCAGTGTTGGATCTACATATTGATTCACTCGTTTTTGAAATTCAAAAAGCAATTGCATCTACTCCTGATAATGCCAATCGTGTACGAGCAACTGTAGATGCGTATTTTGGTTTTATCGAAAGCGATGGAGAAGCTTTCCGTTTGCTCTTTGAAAGTGACATGAGTGTCGAACCTTCGGTTGCTGAACGACTCGATCGAATGACATATGACTGCGCCGCGGCTGTCAGCGCGATTATTTCTCTTGATACAGGATTGCCTAAAGAAGTTGCTATGTTGCTTGGTGTCGGATTAATTGGAAGCGCACAAGTAACGGCGCGACATTGGCTACAGCGCGACAGTAAGTTAAGCCGCCAACAAGCCGTCGAATTAGTTGAAAATCTGATGTGGCGTGGAATATCAGGCTTTCCCAGCAAATAATCTGGCAAACAAGCAGGGTATTTAATCGGTAGTATTAGCAACTATGAGTACAAAGAAAAGCGATAGCGCAAATAAGATTCAGGTTCGTATCACAGTTGCAAACGTAGCTTCTGATTTAAATTTCGAGAGCGCTCTAAGTGCTGCAGAAATACAAAGTGCGGTGAGCGCAGCCCTTAAATCTGGTGATGCGCTAACACTAGAAGACATACGTGGTCGAGTGGTTATCGTTCCTGCAGACAAAATTGGTTTTGTAGAAATTGGCGAACAAACCGATCGTCGTGTCGGTTTTGGCGTCCAGTAAGTGTCACTAACTTTCGAAGAACTTCCCCTTCGCCCAGAGACAAAAGCTGCTCTCAAAGAGCACGGCTTTGCTTCACCATTTCCAATTCAGGAAATGGTCCTTCCTATCGCGCTTTCAGATGGCGATGTAATCGGGCAAGCAAAAACAGGTACAGGCAAAACTCTGGCATTTGGAATTCCACTCATTGAACGAGTCATTGCGCCGAAAGATCTCGAATGGAAAGAACTCGAGCATCAAGGATTGCCACAAGTCCTAGTTGTGGTACCAACGCGCGAACTGTGCATTCAAGTTGCAAAAGATATTGATGAGCTCGCTGGCAATCGAGGCATTAGAACATTGGCTGTTTATGGCGGCCGTGCATTTGAGCCACAAATCGATTCGCTCAACGCTGGAGTCGAAATAGTTGTTGGCACACCTGGGCGACTTTTAGACCTGTATCGCCAAGGTCAACTTAAACTTAAAGAAGTATCGCGACTTGTTCTCGATGAAGCTGATGAAATGTTGGATTTAGGATTCTTGCCCGATGTAGAAAAAATCTTCACGAGCACTCCAAAACGAACTCAAACAATGCTTTTCTCAGCAACTATGCCTGGTGACATCCTCAACCTTGCGCGCCGATTCATGAATCAACCAATTCACATTCGTACTCAGGACAATGAAGATGAAGGCGCCGTCGTATCAAAAATTGAACAACATGTTTATCGCGCACATGCAATGGATAAAATTGAAATGCTGGCGCGAATTCTGCAGGCTGAAGGTCGCGGTCCTACTATCGTCTTTTGTCGCACAAAGCGTACGTGCCAAAAAACTGCAGATGATTTACTTGAGCGCGGATTTAGATCAGCCACTATTCATGGTGATTTAGCCCAGAATGCACGCGAAAAAGCTCTCAATGATTTCAAGGCAGGCAAAACAGATGTACTTGTTGCAACAGATGTTGCAGCGCGTGGAATTGATATCGATGGAATTACTCACGTAATTAACTACCAATGTCCTGAAGATGAAAAGACTTATGTTCATAGAATTGGTCGTACGGCACGCGCTGGTGCACATGGAATCGCTGTGACATTTGTTGATTGGGATGAAATGGCGCGCTGGAAAATGATTGATATGGCGCTCAAACTCGGTCTACCCGAACCAGAAGAAACATACTCTTCTTCAGAGCATCTCTATGAAGTAATGAAGATTCCTGCGGGTTCAACTGGGCGAATGGTTAAAGCTAAACCTGCGAAGGTTGAGGCTGCTGCGAAGGTAGAGCAGACTCGTGAAAAGCGTGAGAGAACTCGCACGAAAAAGTTTAAAACTACTTAAAAAAACTTGAGGTGTTCTAAAAGGCTATAAGCAGCCTCTCGATAAGCCTGGGCAAAATCGGCATTCTTATCAGCAGTAAGCACACTTCGCTTCTGTGCTATCGCCTGATCAATATCTGTGTGTGCGGGGATGAGTGCATCCAAAATAATTGCACTAGAGAAAAGCGCAGCTTGTTCAGATGTGAATTGATCACTTGGTAGAACAAATCTCTGTGCGTTGGATTCAATTTTCATTGTATTTAAAGCCCCACGGATGCTATGAATTGATGAATCCGATGGAACCACGATTGCATCAGCAACGCTAAAGGCCATAGCCGTGCGTGAATCCACTTGAGATGAAGTATCAATAACAATTACATCGTATTTATTTGGCACTTTACTCAAAAAGGATTTGAGAGAGTTGACATCACTCAGTGAGGCTAATCTCGAATCAGCGCCAATAAAGTCAAATCGCTCGTCGGTTGTAATGTCATTGCTTTGTGCCAGTGAAGATCCTTGAAGCATTTCTACGATGGTTTCTCTAGATCTTTCAAAACCTACGTTAAAAGTTAATTCGGCACGTGGGTCTAGATCAATTAACAAAACTTTTTTTCCATACTCAACTATGGCAACTGATAACGAATGCGCAGCAGTTGTTTTATGCGTGCCGCCTGCAATATTGGCAACAGCAATAATCGATGTCATGAAGCTATTCCCCAGCGGATGCGAGCTTCCTTAAGTATTGGAGGCTGAAAAATATTTTCTGGCAATAACTTAAGTGTTGAGCGCGTTGCTACCAGCGCTGCATTTGTAACTGTGTCGTGTCCAGGCAATGCAGGAACTGCATATAACTTGCGCGCCCAGTGTGGAAGCGATGCTGTTGCCAGTGCACTCAGGGTTGCCCAGGCAGGTGCTGCAGGTGTTGCAAAACGAATGGCGTTTGGCATTGGCGGAACAGCGAGAAAGAGTGCGGTGCGTTTGGCATCATCACTTGCCTCTAATTCAGGTGCGATGTCTTCGAAATAGGTCTTTAACTCCTTCATATCTTTTGGCACTGAATCAGAATCAATTCCAACTAGTTCAGCAAAGGTAACCATTTCTAGAACGTATTGATCGAGATCTTGTGGAGCAAGAGATAAACCCGAACGACGTGCAACATCTATAAATGAATCAACCAGTGACATGTGTACCCATAAAAGAAGGTGTGGATCATCCAAGCCAAGTTTGGTGTGAACTGAACGGACACGTGCTGCAAGTTTTTCTGCCTCCGCACGTGGAGCGAAGCTAAGGGTTGAAACGTAATCACCAGTGCGTTGCAATCTTCCCCAGGTATCTTCGCGAAAGTTGGAATTTTTGGCTACGCCATCCATTGCTACAGGATGAAGGGCTTGCTGCAATAACGCTCGGATTCCACCAACAACCATTGACGGATCACTGTGAACTTTCCAGACAATACTTTCTGGTGAATACAAACCTAGCTCTGGACTCATGCAGCAGTAAACGCCTTAATGGCATCGGCGATCATTTGAATTGCAATTGCTGCGAGCAAAAGACCTGCGATGCTTGCAACGAGATTTACACCGGTTTCTTTGATTACTTTAAGAATAGTTGTTGAGGCCATCAGAGTTAAGGCAATTGCAAGGTGAACGGCAACTACTGCAACGGCTAGTCCGATACCTTGTTCAACATTGTCAATTTTTTGAACGTAAATCATTGTGGCAACAATTGCGCCTGGTCCAGCCAATAGCGGTGTGCCAAGAGGAACTAATGCGATGTTATTAGATTTCTTACTCTCTGATCCTTGGCGCCCACCCATAAGTAATTCAAGTGAGACGATCAGTAACAAAAGTCCACCTGCTGCTTGCAAAGACTCGAGCGAAATATTTAAGTACGAAAGTACCCAGCGACCAAAGAGTGCAAAGGATGTAATGACAACCATGGAGACAGCAGCGGCTTGCCATGCGAGCTTGCGTCGAGTGGCAGGAGATTTGTCGGAGACAAGTCCAAGAAAAATTGGAATAGAACCGGGTGGGTCCATGATTACGAAAAGAGTTACAAAAGCTTGTAAAGCAAAAGTTACTGCGGTGACCTCGCCAATACTCATGCTCTGATTACCCTTCGTTGATCTGCCTCTGACTCGAGGCGTTCCCATTGTGCCTGTTCAGTGAGGTTTTCGCCTAGTGAATTAAGTTTACCTGTGCCGTGGTAGTCGCTTGCACCAGTTATCACGAGATCTAATTCACGAGCGATGTGCGCAAGCGCAATTCGTTCTTCATTGCTGTGATCTCGGTGATTAACTTCAATCGCATTTAATCCTGCGTTTTTTAGCGGCAAAAAATCATCTACCGACAGAACTTTTCCGCGGAGTGAAGCAAAAGCATGGGCGATTACCGAAACACCGCCAGCCCGACGAATCATTGAAACTGCATCCTCTGGAGTTGGTGCAACGTGTGCAACGTAAAATGGAGAATCGTTATGTAGTAAATCTGTAAACGCCTCGTCACGCGATGCGACAACGCCATTTTTTACTAGTGCATCTGCAATATGTGGTCTGCCTAATGTTGCTCCAGATGGTTTTACAGACTCCACATCTGCCATTGAAATCTTTATTCCCGCAGCGTTGAGTAATTCAATCATCTTACGCGCGCGTGGAATTCGACCATCTCGAGTGTCTTCGAGCATCTCTTGCATCGCGGCGTTACTGCCATCAAAGAGCAAGCCAAGCATGTGCACGCTGATTCCATCTTTTGTTAAGCATGAAATTTCTGCGCCCAATGCAAGAGATAAACCTGGACGAAGTGCTTCCTGTGCTGCTTTCCAACCAGATGTTGTGTCGTGATCAGTAATTGCTAATACAGAGAATCCTTCAGCTAAAGCTTTGTTTACTAATTGTGCAGGGGTGTCAGTACCGTCACTGCAATCTGTATGGGTGTGTAAATCAATCATGGCAGTGGCTCTGTCTTTATAGGACGTGTTCGCAAAACTACGAGTGCGCATCCCCCGAGAATAAGAACAATTCCTGGCAAGATTCCAATAGGTGGTGTTTGGTTTAACCACCAGATGGCTAACAAAGAAGCAACAGGTACCTCGAAGAAGATTATTAAGGAAACCACAGCAGGTGAGACTCGCTTTAATGCAGCATTAAACATGTTATGACCTAGAAGCTGAGCAAAAACAACTAGCGCTATTACTAGCCACCATTCGGTGCTGCTGAAGTTCCATAATTGAAAGCCGCCAATTAGAACAATCGGCAAAGCCGTGAGCGCACACGTTGCGTAACAGATTGCAGTGTAGGCACTCGTTTCTAAACTCTGTTGTGCCTTCGAACCAATCATCACATAAATTGCCGCAAGTACGGCAGAGATAATGGCTGCAACATCTCCGGTAAAAGCACGCAGTGAAATACTTAAATCCACACCTGAAATTAAAAGTACGCCAGAAAAACTCACAACCATTCCGAGCCACGCTCGAGATGGAATATGACCACCTTTAACTTTGACAAAGAGGGCTGCAAATATTGGTTGCAGAGCAACGAGTGCGGTGCCAGCGGCAACAGTTGTTAGGCGCATCGCCAAGAAAAATGCGATGAAGTGCATTGCCAATACAAAACCACCTAATGCAGCCCAAGCTATTGCTCTGCGATTGGCATGATGTCTCAATGCAAAAGGAGCCATCACTAATGCTCCACCAAGATTTCGCCAGAAAATTAAAGTCACAACAGGCATAGTGCTCAGAGCAATAAGTGGACCAGATACACCTATGCCAAATATTCCAATCAACAGTCGAATCGAATCAGCACGCCCCGGCATCGCCGTATGGCTATTGATGAGTGATTTCTGCTCTTGCATAACCCAAAAGTATCTATTTAATGCAATTTAAGCGAAAGCATGCAGGCAGTTATAACCGTTACCCTTAGCCCATGAGCGGAAACTTGATTAATCGAGTATTTCTCGCCCGTCTTGCAGGTACCGCGGTCTTTGATCCAAATGGTGATCCAGTAGGAAAGGTGCGAGATGCACTGGCGACCCTTCGTGCAAATAATCAACCACCGCGCATTTTGGGATTAATTGTTGAAGTACCACTACGTCGTCGTGTCTTTGTTCCAATTACTCGCGTCAACTCAATAGAGAGTGGAGCAGTTGTTATTACAGGTTTACTTAACATGCGCCGTTTTGAAGCGCGCACCGGTGAAGTACTTGTTCTCGGTGACATGCTTGATCGTTCTATTTCACTTCTTGAAACTGGCGAAAATGTTGTTGTTGAAGATATGGGAATGGAACAGAATCGAAGTGGTGATTGGCTGATCACTCGTGTTCACATCATGCGCCGTGGCACTGGATTGCGTCGTAAAGGTGCAACATCAACAGTTCTCTGGGAAGAAATAACTGGTTTCGCAGTTGCTGAACACAACCAAGGTGTTGCAAATTTGCTTTCAACGTTGAGCACACTTCGCGCGGCCGACCTTGCCTCCGTAATGCACGACCTTGCTCCTAAGCGTCGTGTTGAAGTTGCACGCGCACTCAATGACGAACGGCTTGCAGATGTTCTCGAAGAGATGGATGAAGCAGAGCGGGTTGAGTTGTTGGCAGAGTTAGAAGGCGAACGTGCAGCTGATGTTTTAGGTGAAATGGATCCAGATGATGCTGCCGACTTGCTCCGTGAAGTTGGACAAGAGCGCGCACAAGCGCTTCTTGAGTTGATGGAACCAGAAGATGCCGAAGATGTTCGACGCTTGATGAACTATGAGGATTACACAGCGGGCGGCATGATGACAACAGAACCAATTGTTATGACAGCAGATAACACTGTTGCTGAAGCACTAGCTGCTGTGCGCCAAAGTGAAATTTCTCCAGCTCTTGCCTCGCAAATCTTCATTTGTCGCGCACCGCTTGAAACTCCTACTGGACGATTCATCGGAATTGCACACTATCAGCGCTTATTGCGCGAAGCGCCATCAACGCTACTTGGCTCGATGGTTGATACTGATACGCAAGGACTAAATCCCCAAGCATCGTTAAATGAAGTTTCGTCATACTTAGCTAGTTACAACTTGTTATCAGTGCCAGTAGTAGATGCGAACGAACGCTTGCTAGGGGCAGTAACCGTTGATGACGTACTAGATCACTTGTTGCCTGAAAACTGGCGACACGATCACCGTGATTTATCTAAGACTGTAAACGTTTTGGAACATGAGCATTTACTCGATACGCAAGAGAGCGAGGGAAAATAAATGGCACGCAACAATCGTTTGGATACTCCTCGCGAGACAGGTCGAACATTTCGCCCAAACTTTGATCCTGAAGCCTTTGGTCGCTTATCAGAGCGATTCGCACGATTCTTAGGAACTGCGGGCTTCCTGGTCTACATGACAGTTTTTGTCCTTAGTTGGGTTTTCTGGAATGCATTTGCGCCAAGAGATCTTCGCTTTGATGACTATCCATTTATCTTTCTTACTCTGATCTTGTCGCTGCAAGCTTCATATGCTGCGCCTTTAATTCTCCTTGCGCAAAATCGTCAAGCAGACCGTGACCGTATTCAGGTGAGTGAAGATCGTGCGCGAAATGAGCGCTCAATTGCAGATACAGAGTATTTAACTCGTGAATTAGCGAGTCTTCGTAATGCATTAGGAGAAGTTGCAACACGTGATTTCTTGCGAAATGAACTAAAAGACATGCTTGAAGAAGTTCTTGATGAATTACGTAGCAAGTCCAAGTCTGACACCGAGAAGTGATTTCTTGCGAACAACTAATTGATCCACAATTGCATTAACTGATTGAGAAGCTGCACTGTCTGGGAATTGAACTACGACAGGTGCGCCATTGTCGCCACCAGTTCGAAGATCTGGACTAAATGGAACTTTTCCAAGCAGTGGGACATCGATTCCGGCTAACTCTGAAAGACGTTTCGCCGTTTCCTCGCCGCCGCCAGAACCAAATAAAGAAATCGTGTCACTGCAGTTAGGGCAAGGAAAATCTGACATGTTTTCAATTACTCCGACTAAATGCTGCTTAATCTGATGTGCAATACGTCCAGCACGCTCTGCAACTTCGGCCGCAGCAACTTGTGGTGTTGTTACAACAAGTATTTCTGATCCAGGAATGAGTTGACCTAGAGAAATTGCAAGATCGCCAGTTCCTGGTGGTAAATCAATAAGTAATAAATCTAAATCACCCCAGTAAGCATCCGAGAGTAATTGTTCTAAAACTTTATGTAGAAGTGGACCACGGTAGGCAACCGCATCAGATCGCTCAGGCTTGAACATCTCCATTGAAACTACTTTGACACCGTAGGCCTCAAGCGGAATAAACATCTGATCGATTGCAGTTGGGCGTTGCCCAATTAATCCCATTAACCTTGGAACGGAGTGCCCATAAACATCTGCATCTAAAATTCCTACACGCAAACCTTTTTGAGCTGCAGCAACAGCCAAGTTCACTGTCAGAGATGACTTTCCAACTCCACCTTTTCCAGATGCGATACCGATTACACGAGTAAGGGATTCGGGTTGGGCGAATGGAATGATTTTTTCGCGGCCATTTCGTAAAAGAGATTTCAGTTTTCCACGTTGCTCTTCATCCATCACACCAAAAGTAATTTCAACGGATGAAATACTTTCTACAGCCATAACTGCTTTTGTAATGTCTGTGCGCAATCGATCTTGCATTGGACATCCTGAAATAGTGAGCAGAATCTTTAGGCGGGCAACTCCACCATCGGCTTGTACAGATTCGACCATACCGAGATCAGGTAATGGGCGATGAATTTCCGGGTCTTCTACAGTTGCAAGTGCAGCGTGAATGGATTCGATAACGGTCATAACAAATCTGGATCCATCTTTGGTGTGGCTGCATTACGCGGTTTATCTTCATCAAGGGCGCCAGCGAGTTGCTTCTTGATGAATGTCCTTGGATTTAAATCTGATGGTTGTAAATCTTCAAAACCCGGACCAAGATTTTCGCGAAGCTCTGCCGTTGCAGTCGTTGCCATGCTCTTAGCTTTTTTTAGAAATTTTGCAGCATCGGATGAAAACTTAGGCAAACGCTCTGGGCCGACAAAAAAGATAGCAAGTACTGCCAAGCCAATAAATTCACCTGGGCCAATGCCGAAAATCATGTTGTTAGCCTAGTGCGTGCCATGAATTAGTTCTTGCCAGCAGTTAGCGTGACAGTCGCTGATCGTGTGCTGCTGCCGCGTTTGAACTTAACTTCCACACGGTCTCCAATATTTCTGGCTCGAATAGCAACAATTAATTCATCAGGATTGCCAATTGCTTTGCCGCCAAATTCAATAATCAAATCCCCCGGCTTAAGGCCAGCTTTTTGTGCTGGACCACCAGGAAGAATTGCACCATCTGTTGTTGTTATCTTGGCGCCAGGTCCTGCAAAGTTCATGTCGATTGAGATACCCATTACAGGATATGACGCTTTACCAGTTGTGATTAATTGATTAGCTGTTTTTCTTGCTTGATTAATTGGAATTGCAAAACCTAAACCAATTGATCCTGCTTGAGAATTCAATGATCCGCTAAGAGTTGCTATAGCGGAGTTAACTCCGATAACTGCTCCTGTGGTGTCAATCAATGGTCCACCAGAATTGCCAGGATTAATTGCTGCATCTGTCTGTAGCGCATTAATAAATGCGCTCTCACCCGCTGAACCACCGGCAGTTACAGCGCGGTCTTTTGCGCTAATGATGCCGAGTGTCACTGTTCCAGATAATCCAAGCGGTGAACCAATGGCGATAACTGAATCGCCGACTGCAACTTTGTCACTGTCGCCAAATTGAAGAGCAGGCAACCCTGTAGCAAGAATTTTCAGCACTGCTAAGTCGTAAGAAGCATCTCGACCAACAATCCTGCTTTCAAATTCTTGACCGTTATTAAGCGTGACAACAATCTTTGCCTTCGATAGTGCGGCATCTTCAACCACATGATTATTTGTCAGAATAAAGCCTGAGCTATCGATGATAAATCCTGAACCAGAACTTCCGGCAGCTGTCGTAATTGAAACCACAGATGGCAGGACGCGATTTGCTAAACCAGCAACCGAATCAGGTTTGCGTTCAACTGAATTTGAAGCAGAAACTAAATTAGCTTTGGCGCCAAAAAAACCGCCTGATGCATTGATGCCGAGTGCTCCACCAATTATTCCAGCGATGATTGCAAGCACAACGAGTGTGCCAGGAGTGACTCCTCTATTGGAACGTGGAAAATCTTGAGAGTTCCACCATGGCGCATATGTTGGCACTTTGGATTTTCGAGAGCGAAACTTCATGGCGCTTATCCTGCTACAACTTTGTTGCGATTAACAAACCATCACCAACTGTGATGAGTGTGCTCACCCAAAGATCTGTGGCGCCTTTCACGGTTTTGCCAGCTTCGCGTAGTGCAATTGTTCGCGGATCCCGCTGTGATGGATCGCTTACTTTGCCACCTCCAAAAAATCCGTCAATAACCATAACTCCACCACTTCGCAAAATGCGGTGCGCTTCCTCAATTGTGTATGTCAGGTCTTCAGGATTGTGTCGTAAGACGACTAAGTCATAGGCACGATCAGTTAACTTCGTCATAACGTCCATAATTGAATTAGTGATGAGTCGATAGCGTGATGGAGCAATATCTGCATCTTGCATTGCAATTCTGGCAATACGTGAATGCTCGGTTTCATCATCAATTGAGGTAAGAGTTCCGCTCGAAATCATTCCACTTAAAATCCAAAGACTTCCGACTCCCGAGCCTGTTCCAACTTCTACAACTGATTGGGCAGAGAGCTGATGTGCGAGTGCGCGAAGGTATGAACCAACACCTGTTGTCGCATCATTGGCGCCAACTTCTGCTCCGCGAGCACGCGCACGAATTTGAAATTCATCTTCTTGGATAAAACTTTCTGCATATGCATGTGGATCTATCTTCATCATAAACTAATAATCCAATCAATTAATAAGCGAACACCAAAACCAGTCCCACCTTTAGGAGACTCCCCCGCGTCATTTTCACTTCGTGCTGTGCCTGCAACATCTAGATGAACCCATTTTCTTTTGCCAGTAAATTTCTCAAGAAATAACGCCGCCGTGACAGAGCCAGCGGAGTAATCACCTTTATCTGCTGTGTGATTAAAGTCTGCGATGTCACTTTCAAGTGAATCTTGATAATCATCAATCAGAGGCATGTGCCAGAGGCGATCACCTGAAGATTCACCTGCTGCAACTAACTGCGATGCTAACTTCAAATCTCGCGTGTACATGGCGCCATACTGGCGACCAAGTCCCAGCGTTGCAGAACCAGTAAGGGTTGCTATGTCCAGCAAATAATCCGGATCAAGTTTTGCATCGGCGTATGCCAATCCATCTGCTAGAACTAAACGACCTTCGGCATCAGTATCTAGAACTTCTACTGTTGTTCCGCCGTAATGAGTAATCACATCACTTGGCCTTTGAGAAGTTCCAGAGAGTGCATTTTCTGCACACATCAATAGTGCTGTGACTTTCACTCGCGGCTTTAAATCCGGTAGCGCTCCCACAACGTTTAGAACAGCGGATGCACCAGCCATGTCACTCTTCATGGCCATCATCAAATCGTAAGGTCGCTTGAGTGAAACGCCACCTGTGTCAAAAGTAATTCCTTTGCCAACTAAGACAACGTGTGGCACTTTTTTTCCAGTTGATTTAGGCGTATATGTAATCTGGATAAATCGGGGCCCAGGTTTTGGAGATGAATTTCCTACCGCACGCAAACCGCCAAATTGAGCGAGTTCTTTGCCTGCCAACACCTTGATTGCGAGTTTGCCTTCTTTAGCAATCTTCTGCGCTTGTTGCGCCATCCACAGTGGATTCTTGATATTCGATGGAGTGTGAACTAAATCGCGAGCGCGACATACTGCATTTGCAATCACAGTCGCTTCATCAATGACTTTTTCGCTCTTGCCTACAATGTTAAATGTTGGCTGATCTGTTTTTGCATCGCTCTTAAGTGTCCATGTATATGAACCTAAAACAGCGGAAATCGCATGAGCGCGAATATCTTGTGAATCGCTAGCCAATAAATTTGAAACATTAACTTTTTTGCCGCGTAACCTTCTACCCAAGCTAGCTGCAGCAAGACGATGGGATTGAGTGCTTTGGTCTCCAAGGCCAATGACAAAGACTCGATCAGCTTTTGTGGCTTTTTGACTCACTGGGATTTCAAGAATCTCACCAGGTTTTCCTGCGGGTTGAAAAAAAGATATTTCGTCGATGAGATCAACATCGAAGAATTTCTCTAATGAGGCTATTGCATCAATAGCGCCAACTAATTCATATCCATTTTCTTCGGACTTAACGAAGCCAACTGCAATTGCATCTGCGCTGACAATATCTTCGAGGCGTGAAGAGATGCTCGCAAGTTGGGCATTAGGCATAACGCAAAGGCTAACTAAAAAACGAAGAAATGCGCTCTATTTCTTAACGAGGGAGACTGCGGCATGTAATGCAGCGCTGAGGTTATTTGCTTCCTCTGCATTCATTTCAACTACGAGACGACCGCCGCCTTCTAGTGGAATTCGCATCACGAGTGAGCGAGCCTCCTTTGTGACCTCCATAGGACCATCACCAGTGCGGGGTTTCATAGCTGCCATCTGGGGACTCCTTAGGGAAGTTAATTGAAGAGCGTTCTGTAAGGGAGAAGTATCTCGCATTTAGAGCGAATATATGAAATCGAAAAAGGGGGCTTAAATGCCCAGTACTTTGCTCAGGCGAGCCTTGCCTGAAGCGATAACTGCCGTAACTGAACGCTCTGGAACCCCTAGTTTTTGAGCAATCTCACTGGGTGGCATAGATCGCAAATAATGCATAACCAAAATAATTCTTTCTTCATCTGGGAGCGCAGCCAGAACTTCTGACAAAGTTTTGGGTTCGCTCATGTATCTAAGTTTACTGTGCGAACGGCCAACCTCTGCCCGCATCTAGGCGATTTATCGTGAGAGTTATCTAAGAGATCGAGCGAATCTATGCAGAGAAATCCATACTCCAACGTAAAAAGCTGGTCTGACAATCAAGAAAATTATGCGTGGCGCCCAAATGACTTCCGACCAATTAAATCTAGAAGTGTGATCATCTATTGCAATAATTTCAAAACGTCCTGTTCCTTTAAGTATTTTACCAGTATGCAAAACATCGCAAATGTGTGGTGGTTGCCAATCTGTAACAACCATGGTGTCTAGAAGTCCTAAAAATTTAAATCGTGGAAAGAGTTTATGTAGTGGACCAGTAAATGCTGCGATTTCCGTCCCTGGCCCTTTTTCAATCTCAGATGTCAGCCACACTGAAGTTTGTAACATCCATGAGCCTTGCTTCTCCCAATTTGTTACTTCATCCCATGCACGTTCGGCGCTGCAGGGAAGTGTAAGTGTGAGCGCTATGTGATTATCGGCCACTACAGATATCCAATGCTTGATCGATTGTTGTGCACCAATGTAGTAACTCGCGTTGTCCCGGTTTAACGAAGCCTTCGACTTCTAGATGATCAATTAAAGTCTTGAGTGGTTCATAAAGACCAAATGGATCGAGCACCACAACTGGTTTTTGATGAAAATTTAAGAACCGCCCAACCCATATTTCAAACAACTCTTCGAGGGTTCCAAGGCCGCCGGGTAGAGCAATAAATGCATCGGCTAGCTCTTCTATTTTGCCTTTGCGCTCTCGCATTGATCCAACAACGTGTAATTCATGGCTATCTTTATCTGCAAACTCAATATCTACAAGCAATTGTGGAATCACGCCAATTGTGTGGCCGCCAGATTTTCTAACCCCACGTGCCACCGCACCCATCATTGAAATATGGCCACCACCTGAAACAAGATTCCAGGAACGTGCACCAATTGCTTCTCCGAGTTCAAATGCTAAATCTTGATATTTCTTATCAATAGTTGGAGAAGATGAGCAATACACAGATATACGTAACGACATGGGCGTAACAATAGGCGTTACGCTTAGCCCATGTCACAACGCATTGCATCGGGCCATGGTCTTGCCACCGTTTCACTCAGTGGAGCGGTTTTGGATACGTGGTTTCCAGAACCCGTATTGGGCAATCTTTCTACCCCGGTCTTGCCATTTCTGTCGGCACTTGCAGGTGTTGATGAAATACGCGGAGTAAAACGTGAAGTTGTTTCCCTCGAGATTAATCTAGATAAAGCCCCTGAGTCAGTTAGTGATGCGTATCTTCGACTTCATTTGCTTTCACATCGAGTTATCAAACCTCACGGCGCCAATTTCGAAGGAATATTTGGAGTATTAAATAATGTTGTGTGGACTTCAGTCGGTCCATGTCCTGTTGAAAATTTTGAAATTACGCGAGCTAATCTGAAGCAAAAGTATGGTGCTATAACAGTTCTTGCCGTTGATAAGTTTCCACGAATGGTTGATTACGTTATTCCTTCAGGTGTGCGTATTGCAGATGCCGATCGTGTACGACTGGGAGCGCATTTAGCCTCTGGAACAACAGTGATGCATGAAGGCTTTGTTAACTTCAACGCTGGGACACTTGGAACATCAATGGTTGAGGGCAGAATTTCTGCTGGAGTAATTGTTGGCGATGGAACAGATATTGGTGGCGGTGCCTCAATTATGGGAACACTTAGCGGAGGCGGAAAAGAGATTATTTCTATCGGAGAAAAATGCCTCTTGGGTGCAAACTCAGGTCTTGGAATTTCACTGGGAAATAACTGTGTAATTGAATCAGGTACTTACATAACAGCTGCGGCAAAGGTTCGTCTGCCAGATGGAGATATCGTAAAGGCATCTTCTTTGTCGGGAGCAAGCAACTTACTATTTAGACGTAATTCACTTGATGGTTGTTTAGAAGTAGTTATGCGCACTGGTTCGTGGGGCGGATTAAACTCAGTCCTACATTCAAATTAAGTTAAACCACGCTGATGGCAGTTGAGTTCTGCTGCGGAAAGTTTCACCACGTAGCGTAGAAGTTTTTCCATCACTTGATCTGGCTGTAATTCTTGCAACGGTTCCGGTGGTATTTCTAGAGTCAATGTTTAGCGCGACAACATCTGTTAGGACGAATGCTCGTGCAAGAACTGCTTGGGTCAAGGGGCGATTCCAGGTATAAAAACGTGGGTTAAGAATCGGATCTAAGCTAAAGGGATCTGCAACGCTAGTTGTAAAACTTCTTTCTTGACCCCATGCATTTACACTGGTTTCGGTTTGTCCTCCACTTGATGAGAAGAAAAATGCAGTAATTGGTAAACCATTGAGTGTGATTACTTGTCCAGTAGTTTCAGATGTGGAACTCGCTTGAACGGCCTCTTTCCACAGCTTTCCATAGATAGATTCACTTTCTTTTGAAAAGCCAACGAAGGATTGGTCGGAAATACTGTTGTACACGTTGCAATCACATATAGATCTTGGAGTACCAAGTTTACTTAACGCATAAGAACGAGATGCAATTGCCTGAGCAATGAGAGCCTCTCTCGGCCATGATGAAGGAACTTCACCAATTCCATATAGATACTCATCGTGGATTCGAACTGTATTTGTCACCGCCATTCTGTGTCCCAATACCGGTGACCTCACAGACTTAACTTGAATTTGGCCATAGCGATACTTCACACTCTTTGAATTAATCCTTAATGAAACTGTTGACGGGATTCCTTCCAGATACCGTGTACCAGACCAACGCACACTCCACGCTGAACTACTACCTATAAATTGAGAATTTTTACCAGTAACAACAAAAGCTGAAACATTACGGCCAAGTTGAATAAAAGAAATGCCTGATCTCCAATTAAGTGTTGCAACAGGAATGGCAGCGGTGTTTTCACCTACGTCTCCCATATAAAGATTAAGAGTTGAATTCTGAGTACCGGATTTGAGGGTTGCTTGGGTGAGCATGTGGCCAACATTGACCCGAATGTTTTGATCATCGTTTAGAGAAAGTATTTGAGTGCCAGCGTAGTAATAGGAAAGAATTGATTGAGCACTTTCTCCGCTCAGTGCCTTTGCACGTGCGCCAATTTGGCTCAGACCAACACCATGGCCATACCCGTTGCCTTGAAAACTAAATTCGGTCGGAATTTCCTGTGCGTGCGCTGGTGTTAGCGAAAAAATAAGTGAGAAAACAACTATGAAAGTTTTAGAGATCCTCATCAATTGCAGAGCTCTTTCCTAGGTGCAAGAAATCTTGATACTCATCAATTATTTTATCTGGGTTGCCACGTGAAACTAATTTGCCTTTATGTAACCAAGCAACGTCATTACATATTTCTCGAAGCGTTGCCATGGCATGGCTCACAAGAATTAATGCACGATCTTCACTTCTGAGTTCCTTTATCTTGTTAAAGCTCTTCTCCTTAAAGTGTGCATCACCTGTGCTGAGCGCTTCATCAACAATCAAAATATCTGGCTGAACAGTTGCCGCAACCGAGAAAGCTAATCGTGCATACATTCCAGATGAATAAGTTCTCATAGGCGCATCGATGGCGTCACCGAGTTCGGAGAAATCGTGAATCTCATCAAAGTGTTCTTCTATTTCCTTACGCGTCATGCCTGCAGCAAGTCCTCCAAGATGAACATTTGCCCTACCTGACATTGCGGGATTAAAGCCGACACCTAGTGCTAACAATGTGCTCACTTTTCCGAAAACTTCAATACGCCCTTGCGTCGGCGGAATGATTCCAGCAATTGTGCGCATTAAAGATGATTTACCAGCGCCATTTGTTCCGATAACTCCGAGCACTTGACCATAGGTCACATCAAGATTCACGTTATCTAGTGCCTGTACAACACGAGTTTGTTTTGTGCCACGACCTAAAGATTTAACGCGTGCCTTAAGCGTTGGTCTGCGATCAATCGCTGTTTCATAAGTCAGGCCAAGATTGTTAACTGAAACTGCAAGGTCACCAGTTTTATGGAGTGTGTTAGAGGCGGACAGCGAACTCACGCTCCCTAGATAAGAAGAAGTATGTTCCAACAAGTAAGACTCCAAAAGCCCAACCACTGGCAGCTAGCATGCTTGATAGCTCTGGAGTCTGCGCATGAACAATTGCTGTAGACCATGAATCAAGTAGAGCAAATAGTGGGTTGATGTGCTGGAGAATTCGCAGCTCTGGTTTGAGCGCTGATGCTTCATAAAGGATTGGAGATAAGTACAACAAAGTTCTAATTAGATATGGCAAGAAGCTCGCTATATCTCGAAAGTAAACATTAATTGTTGAAATCAAAATTGCTACACCTAGCGCAAAAACGAGCGCAATAAGAATTATAGGAATAGCCCACAACATTTCCCAGCCAAATGGCAGCCCCAACACTGTGCGCATTATCAAGAATACGAACAGGGTTGGAATAAACTTAAACAAAGCAATAACGGTGGCTGAAATTGGAAGCATCATTCGTGGAAATGCGGTGTTAAGAATCAAGCGTTGACCTGCAGTAACTGATTTCACTCCACCACTTAAACTGTTGCTTATCAAGTAAAAGAGAAAAAGACTTGCAGTTAAGTGGCCATAACGAAGCGCTCCCCCTGAGCCTCCGATAATGACAATTAACAAGAAGTAAACACCAGAAAGAAGAAGTGGATTAAGGATTAGCCAGAGTTGGCCAAATATTGAATCAAAGTGCTGCTCGCGTAATTCAGAACGAGAATATTCGGCTATAAATGTTCTGCGTGACCATAGTGATCGCCAGTACTTACGAAGTGGTGGCAGCCCTGCTCTAAATGGTTCGTATACCTGCAGTGGCGCGCTCACGGTGTACAGGCTACATCAGCCCGTTCTTTCTTAGCCCTTGGATGGAGCAAGAGTCTTGGGTGATGTGAGAAAACCAAGGCCCCACGACATCTGCATCGTGAATAAAACGATTGGCAACAGAAGTTTTTCTATTATTCCTTTTCCTGTTATCAATGAGGCAAGAATTAAGAAAATTCCATAAACAGCAGCGGGAATTATGAAGATTGGATTAATTACTAAAGCAAAAACTAGCGAAAGAGTTGTCCCTAAGAATGCGAAAGGTGGCGCCAAATAACGATAATTGATTGTTCCTTGATGTCGACGTGAGACAACCCGGCGCCATCTTCCATATTCAAAATATTGTTTTGCCAGAGCTCTGACTGTAGATCGCGGACGATACGTCACATGTAAACGTGGATCAAAAAAAATAGTGCCGCCCCTTTGGCGAAGACGATAATTCAATTCCCAATCTTGAGCCCGGATAAATCGTTCATCGAAGCCACCAACTGCAATCACTGCCGAACGAAGAAAAACGCCCAAGTAAACAGTGTCCACATACCCAGCTTTGCCACCTGTATGAAATCTAGATGCGCCTACTCCTAAGGGACTTCGCATTGCGGCGGCGACGCTTCTTTCAAATGAAGATTTTCCTTCTGCTCCCATAACTCCACCAACATTTACGGCGCCACTTGATTTCATCACTTCAATGGCTTGAGAAACATAATTTTTTTGTAACTCAGAATGCGCATCAACTCTTACGATGACAGGGTTTTTTGATTTGTTAATGGCTGCATTTAATCCTGCTGCGGTTCTTCCACTGGGATTTTCGACCAATGTGATTCGAGAATCCGATGAAGCTAACTCCAGTGCTATTTGATTGGTTTTATCTTGCGAAGGTCCGAGTGCCAGAATTACTTCAAGTGAGCCGGAATAATCTTGAGAAAGTATGGAATTAATAGCATTGGCTAAATGCAACTCTTCATTAAGAACGGGAAGAACGACAGAAACACCGGGCAAATTGGTCCCCGGTGAGAGAGATAACTCAATTCCTGATGTCGCCATAACCCCTACACGCTATCGTCCAAGTACGCTCTACCCGTGAATACTACGCGAGGAATTAAGGCGCTCACTGTTTTATCAGTAAGCGTTGTACTCGTATCTGCTTTTTCTTGGTTAGCCCTTGGTCAGGTCAGTGGCTCGATTAAGCGAATTGACGTATTTGGAAAATTAGATTCTCGTCCTGAGAAAACTTCTAAAGCTCTGAACTATTTGCTTGTTGGTTCAGATACGCGAGAAGGGCTCACTAAAGAGCAGATGAAGGTGCTTCGTGTTGGAAGTACAAAGACTGCCGCTGGTGGTCGTTCTGACACGATGTTACTTGTTCACATAAGCAAAGCGCGTGATAAGGCAATGATTGTTTCGCTACCTAGAGATTCGCTCGTCACAATTCCTGCGCATCGCAGTTCTGATGGCACAAAAGATATTGGTGTGAGTAAATCAAAGATTAATGCCGCCTTTGCATGGGGTGGCGCACCTCTGTTAATTGAAACTGTAGAACTTGCGACAAACCTACGTATTGATCACTACATCGAAATCAACTTTGCGGGATTCGCCAAGATTGTTGATGCACTGGGCGGTATTGAAGTCTGTACGAAGAAGGACATTGATGATCCAAAGAGCCATCTCGTGCTTGCCGCTGGAGTTCATACACTTAACGGAATCGAATCACTTAAGTATGTTCGAACTCGAGACATTGATGGACTAGGTGACATCGGGCGTATGCAGCGCCAGCAACAATTCATGAGTTCTGTACTTAGAAAAGCAACGAGCACAGGGGTTTTGCTAAACCCAATTAAACTTGTGAATTTCTTTAATGCTGCAATTTCTACAGTCAAAACCGATTCAGCATTAAATGAATCAGATTTACTGACTCTTGCTAAGCAATTGCGTAACTTATCTGCGAGCAAAGTTCGAACACTGACTGTTCCAATTGACAATCCAAACGCATACGCAGAAGGTGTTGGATCAGTTGTTACTTGGGATCCAGTTCTAGCCGGTGAACTCTTTCAGAGATTGCGAGATGATCTGCCAATTGTTGATGAAGTAGTCCCATCACCTAATGCGTCTGCAACTGCTAAGCCAGAGAAAACAATCATCGATAAATTCAAGACACGAACCGCTGATGAAAATCCATGCGGAGAACTGAAATAGGATTCTCACTATGGCGCTAAAGCTCTCAGTTGTTGGTTGTGGTTATTTAGGAGCTACACACGCCGCTTGTATGTCTTCCTTGGGATTTGAAGTTATCGGGGTTGATACAGATCCTGAAAAGATCGCGTTACTCTCAAAAGGTGAGTTGCCTTTCTATGAACCTGGACTTGATTCTTTACTTGCAAGCGAGATAAAAACGGGTCGCCTCACATTCACAACTGATTTCTCGGCTGTTGCAGATGCCGATGTTCACTTTATTTGCGTAGGAACACCACAGAGCAAAGATGGATTAGCAGCAGACCTTACCTACGTTAAATCAGCAGTCGCAGCAATCGCTCCCTATTTGAAAAAGGGTTCACTAGTAGTTGGAAAATCAACAGTTCCAGTTGGAACTGCACAAGGATTGCGCGATCAATTAGCGCAGAGTGCGCCACAATCAGATTTGGCTTGGAATCCAGAGTTTTTGCGAGAAGGTTTCGCTGTTGAAGACACGCTAACTCCAAATCGTTTAGTTGTCGGAGTTGCCAATGATCGTGCAGAAGATGTTCTTAAAGAGGTTTATAAGCCAGTTATTGATCTAGGTACGCCATGGATTAGAGCAGATCTTCCAACATCAGAGTTAGTCAAGGTTGCTGCAAACTCCTTCCTTGCAACCAAAATTTCATTTATCAATGCGATGGCTGAAGTGTGTGAAGCAGCCGGTGGTGATGTAACCGTGCTTGCTAAGGCAATTGGTTATGACCCAAGAATCGGAAACCGTTTCTTGCAAGCAGGTATTGGCTTTGGTGGTGGATGTCTTCCAAAAGATATCCGTGCATTTATGGCTCGCGCAGAAGAGTTAGGCGCTAAGCAGGCTCTCGAATTTTTGCGGGAAATCGATGCGATTAACTTGCGAGCCCGTCAGCGAGTAATTGATGTTGTTCGCGCTGAACTCACAGAAGATCTCACTTCATACAAGATTGCCGTACTCGGTGCTGCATTTAAACCAGATAGCGATGATGTTCGAGATTCTCCAGCGTTAGATATCGCCGCACAATTACAGGCGGCAGGTGCTGCAGTTGTTGTTCACGATCCAAAAGCAATCGAGAATGCTCGTAAGCGTTTCCCAAAGCTTGGCTTTGCGGTAAGTGTTGAAGAGTGTGTGAAGGATTCAGATTTGATTCTGCACCTGACCGAATGGCGCGAATATCGCGAATTAGATCCAAAAGCACTGGCATCACTTGTCCGTAAAAAAATTGTTATTGATGGCAGAAATGCACTGGACCGCGATAAGTGGCGAGCTTCTGGATGGAAATTTCATGCGTTAGGTCGGACCGATTAACACGCAAGAAGAAATCAATCGGGTACTTCAGTACAAAACGTGGGCAATTTTAGGACTCAGTAATAACCCTGATCGTGCGGCTTATTCGGTAGCAGCGCTTCTAAAGCAAAAGGGTCACACGATTATTCCGGTTCACCCTAAGGCCGAAACTGTGCATGGTGAAAAAGGGTACGCAACACTTGAAGAAATTCCAGTAAAGGTTGATGTGGTTGATTTCTTTATTAATTCAGAGCTTGTAGCCCCTCAAGTCGACGTTGCTATCGCACTCGGCGCCAAAGCTATCTGGCTTCAGCTTGGAGTAATTGATGCAGAGTCAGTTGCGAAGGCAGAGGCTGCTGGTTTAACAGCAATTATGGATAGGTGTCCTGCGATTGAGTACCGCAAAAAGTAATTCTTTTCGGCATCATTCATCAATTTCTCCACTCATGTAATCAACAGCGTGCTCTATTTCTGATTGCAATTCTGCAAGGTCTTTTCCAAAAGCGTTGATGTGACCAACCTCAAGACCTGGACGTACGTGCTTTGAATACATATGAAACTTGAGCGAAGGGTTTCGCGCCATTAAGTGAAGGTATGGGCGATACATATCGGTCTTATTCTTTCCGACAATGTTTCCCATTACGGCGAAGTCATTTGTCATGGATGGATCGCCGAGTGGAAGATCAAGAATTGCACGAAGATGCTGTTCGAATTGGCTCGTTCGTGAAGCGTCAATACTCCAATAACCTGAAGTACTTGGGTGCATGACAAGTTTATTCACAAGTAATTCTTCATTTTTTACAAGAATCTGAACTTCCATTACGCCAATCAGTTTTACTTTCGCAGCAGTATCTAGTGCAATTTTTTGTGCCTGTTCGTTCATCTGAGTGCTCATGTGAGGTACCGGAGTAATTGTCATCGTGCATACTCCGTCACTCTTAACTACGTGTGTTGGTGCCCAAGTAGTTGCTTGAGCGTGTGGCGAACGGGCAACGAGTACAGCAATTTCGTAATCAAAATCTATTGAATCTGCGGTGTTCTTTTTCTGGCGTGAATGCTCGAGAGTTTCAGATCCTGGACGGACTCTTACGCCAGATACTTCTAAGGCTTTTATGATGCTTAAGGGAACTAGTTCGTGCTCGAAGGTGACAACATCGCACTGTTGTGCGAATTTCTTTACTGCTTCAAGATCTTTGTAATCACCAATCACGCAATGCGTTACTTGTGCAGCGCTATCTTCGTTACTTGATGCGAACGGAATTAACTTAATGCCCAACGCTGTTGCTGGCCCAATCATCATTCGTGCGAGTTGGCCTGCGCCAATTACGCCAACGACTGGGTATTCAGATTTCACAGAAGTTATCTTATTGGCGGCTTGGCTCGCCACTGACGTAATTCAATACCCTCCACTAGTACCGTACGGGTATGGACCGTGATTCAGGGCAAGATAACTAAATGCCAAAAATTATTCTTGCTTCTCAATCAACTTCTAGACGCAGACTCTTGGAGTCTGCTGGGCTGTTTCCACAAATCATGGTGAGTCATGTTGATGAGGAAACGGATTTCTTTAATGCCATGGCACCTCAAGACATGGTTATTGCATTGGCAATCACTAAAGCGCACACAATTCGTGAACAAATCGATTTTCCAGCAATCATTATTGGTTGCGACTCAACCTTTGAATTCGAAGGTGAATCACTCGGCAAGCCCGGTGTTGCACACGTTGCTAGGCAGCGGGCCCAAAGAGTTCGAGGAAAATCCGGATATTTGCATACGGGTCATTGTGTGATCGATACAAGCCAAGGGCGAGAGATAAGTGATCGAATAACTACGAAAGTCACTTTTGCAGATATGTCAGATGCTGAAATAGATGATTACATTAATTCTGGTGAACCTCTCCACGTAGCGGGTGGCTTTACTCTCGATGGTTACAGCTCCCCTTTCATTCCAACTATCGAAGGTGACTACACAAATGTTGTTGGTATCTCAATGCCTTTTCTTCGTAGCGCGATGAATCAACTTGGATATAGCTGGCCAGAAGTGAAGTTAATGAAATGAAATGCGCTTTGTGACATTATTGACACATGACAAGTGACCAACTGCTCTATAGCGATCCATTGAAGGCTGCCGAACAAGCCGCGGCTGATATTGCCAAACGCACAGGCGTAATTTCTCATGACATCGCATTAGTTATGGGTTCTGGATGGGTCGATGCAGTTTCAGCACTCGGTACGCCAGATTACGAATGCAACGCTGATGAAATCACTGGATTTCTTCCACCTGCTGTCGAAGGTCACTCAGGAAAGATTCGTTCCTATTCCATAAAGAGTGGGGACAAAGTTTTACGGGCACTTGTTTTTCTTGGACGTACACATTTATATGAAGGCAAAGGAATCGAACCTGTTGTTCATGGCGTCAGAACTGCCGTTAAATCTGGTTGCAAAGTGGTTATTCTTACAAATGCATGTGGCGGAATTAATAAAGATTATTCGGTCGGTCAACCAGTTTTGATTCGTGACCATATTTCTCTCACTGCAACATCACCACTAATCGGGGCGCACTTTGTTGATTTAACTGATCTATACAGCAAGCGCATCAGATCTATTGTGAAGAGCGCAGATTCATCACTAGCAGAAGGTGTCTACGTCCATTGGCGCGGACCAACATATGAAACGCCTGCTGAGATTCTGATGATGAGAGCTATGGGCGCAGATTTAGTTGGAATGTCTACAGTTCCAGAAGCAATCGCAGCGCACGCATTAGGTGCAGAAGTTCTTGGAATCTCCCTAGTAACAAATGCTGCTGCAGGTGTAACAGGAGAAAAACTCAATCACGAAGAAGTTATTGCCGCTGGAAAAGCCGCAGCAACTCGCATGGGAACTCTTCTCAAGGAAGTAATTCCGAAGTTACTCTAGGTTTATGGATTCAAATCTTCTCGCCGAAGTTCGTGCATGGATTGAAGATGATCCAGATCCAAAAACAGTTGCAGAGTTAAACGCACTCATTGAAGCAGCAGATGAAGTAACTCTACGTAAATTTTTCGCAGGGTTCCTGGAGTTCGGCACTGCTGGTTTGCGGGGTCCACTTGGACCTGGTCCTTCATGCATGAATCAAGCCGTTGTGGGAAAAACTGCAGCTGGAATTGTTAAATACATGAAAGAGCGTGCACTTACATCCGTTGTGATTGGGCGCGATGCTAGACATGGATCAGAAGTTTTTGAACGCATAAGTGCTGAGATTTTTAGTGGTGCTGGTCTTAATGTTTCAGTGTTGCCACGCCCTTTGCCAACACCCGTACTCGCTTTTGCAGTAAATGAATTGGGTGCAGACGTTGGAATTATGGTCACCGCTAGCCACAATCCTGGAAGCGATAATGGCTACAAAGTTTATTTGGGTGGCGAAGTTGATGGAGTTACTTACCGCGGCTCTCAGATAATTTCTCCTGCGGATAAACAAATGTCAGCTCACATTAAGAGCATTAAATCACTCAAAGAAGTGACACGAAGTTCGAGCTGGCAGATTCTTGATGAAGATATTGTCGAAAAATACATCGATCGAACAAAAGTTCTAGCGCCACGACCAGGTGACCTAAAGATTGTTTACACAGCTATGCATGGTGTTGGCACCAAAACTTTGCAACGTGTTTTTCATCGCGCAGGTTTTCCATCCCTAATTCTTGTTCAATCTCAAGCGCAACCAGATCCTGATTTTCCAACATTGCCATTTCCTAATCCCGAAGAGTCAGGAGCACTCGACCTGGCGCTTGAAACAGCAAAAACTTTTGATGCAGATTTGGTGATTGCAAACGATCCTGATGCTGACCGTTGCTCGGTGGCAATTAAAGATCGTGATCTCGGGTGGAGAGCGCTTCGTGGAGATGAAGTTGGCGCAATTCTTGGTGAAGTTATCGCAAAAAGTACACAATCTGGAACTCTGGCAAACTCAATAGTTTCATCTTCAGTTCTGTCTAAAATCGCTACTGCTCACAATTTAGATTTTGTAGAAACGCTCACCGGCTTTAAGTACATTGCCAAGATTCCTAACCTGATTTTTGGATATGAAGAAGCAATTGGATTCTGTGTTGATTCACATACAGTTAATGATAAAGATGGTATATCTGCGGCATTATTGCTCTCTCAAATTGCAACTGATCTAAAGAGTGAGGGAAAGACTCTCATTGATTTACTAGATGAAATCTGGGATACCTATGGTTTTCACGCAACAGAACAGATTTCTATTCGTGTGACTGACATTGCTCTTATCTCGACCATTATGAATAAATTACGCACAAATCCACTCTTGGAAATTGCTGGATTTAAGGTTGCATCAATGGATGATTTAGCAAAGCCTGCAAATTCTTTGCCCCCAACAGATGGACTTCGATTCACGCTAGAACAGAACATTCGAATTATCATCCGCCCAAGCGGTACTGAGCCGAAGATCAAGTGCTACATAGAAGTAGTTAACTCTGAAAAAACCATTGCAATGTCCCTACTTGAACAATTACGCCCTTCACTGAGAGAATTACTCTCTTAGTTCAGATGCTTCAATCAAGCGGGAATGGATGAGGTGCATGAAGTACTACGGCCTCATTGATGGTTCTGATTCATCTTTAAAAGAGTTTCTAAATAAACTACCTGGTGTCGACGCAGTTGGTGCAGATGCTCGCGCTGCGATGCTTGCTACTAGAAGCATAAAAACCACAAGTAAGAGATGGGCTATTGATACTGCAATCACAATGGTGGACTTAACAACGCTTGAAGGAGCTGACACCGTAGGAAAAGTTCAGGCACTGTGTTCGAAAGCGGTTCGACCAGATCCCACTGATTTAAGTGTTCCAAGTGTTGGTGCAGTCTGCGTGTACAACGACATGGTTTCAGTTGCCAGAAAACATTTAGATGCAATCGGTGGCGCGCACGTGCCAGTTGCCGCTGTTTCAACTGCATTTCCATCTGGTCGTGCGTCAATGAAAGTTAAGATTCAAGATACACAAGATGCTTTAGATGCCGGTGCTGGCGAAATTGATATGGTTATCGATCGCGGTGCTTTTTTATCGGGCAATTACATAGAAGTGTTTAATGAAATAGTTGCGATTAAAGAGATTTGTGGGGAAAAAGCCCACCTAAAAGTTATCTTTGAAACTGGCGAATTGGTTACTTATGACAACGTTCGAAAGGCTTCTTATTTAGCGATGCTAGCCGGAGCGGATTTCATCAAAACTTCAACAGGCAAAGTTGCGCCTGCAGCTACTCCCCCTGTCGTACTTGTCATGCTTGAGGCTGTTCGTGATTTCTATGAAATGGCAGGCGTGCGCATTGGCGTAAAACCTGCGGGCGGAATTCGCAACACCAAGGATGCAATCAAGCAATTGGTATTGGTTAATGAGACTGCGGGTCCAGAGTGGCTAACTCCATCTCTTTTTAGAATTGGCGCCAGCGCACTTCTTAATGATTTATTGATGCAACGCATGAAAATGGATGATGGCTACTACGCTAGTCCTCAGTACGTGACTATCGATTAATGGAGAATTTCGCATGACTTTCGAATATGCACCGGCGCCTGAATCTCGCGCCAGCGTCTCCATCAAGCCCAAGTACGGGCATTACATCGGTGGAAAATTCGTTGCAGGCGAAAAGCACTTCCCAACAATTAACCCTGCCACCGAAGAAGTCCTTAGTTCTATTGCACTCGGCAGCAAAAAAGATATTGATGCAGCAGTTAAGGCTGCCAAGAAAGCTTTGGATATACATTGGTCCAAACTTTCAGGGCGCGAACGTGGAAAGTACCTTTTTCGCATAGCTCGAATTCTGCAAGAACGTGCGCGCGAATTTGCAGTCCTTGAAAGTTTAGACAATGGAAAACCGATTAGAGAATCACGTGATGTTGATGTTCCACTTGCTGCTGCGCACTTTTTTTATCACGCGGGCTGGGCAGACAAACTCGAATTTGCCGGTGTTGGAACTAAAGCAAAACCTCACGGAGTTGTAGGACAGATTATTCCTTGGAATTTTCCACTTTTGATGTTGGCGTGGAAAGTGGCTCCCGCCCTTGCCACCGGCAACACAGTTGTACTTAAACCTGCTGAAACCACGCCCCTGACCGCACTGCTATTCGCAGAAGTATGTGAGCAAGCAGGATTACCTGCAGGAGTTGTAAACATTGTTACCGGCGATGGATCAACTGGTGCTCTGATTGTGAATCATCCTGGCATTAACAAAATTGCATTTACCGGTTCGACTGAAGTTGGAAAAATCATCGCTGAATCAGTTGCAGGAACATCAAAGAGTGTGACTCTCGAACTTGGTGGTAAAGCAGCAAATATCGTCTTTGAAGATGCTGCTATTGATGAGAGCGTAGAAGGAATCGTTAATGGAATTTTCTTTAACCAAGGTCACGTCTGCTGCGCGGGGTCAAGACTTATTATTCAAGAGAGCATCTCTAATGAGTTCATTAAGAAGTTACAGAAGCGCATGGAAAAAATTCGCGTGGGAGATCCTTTAGATAAGAACACAGATTTGGGCGCAATTAATTCACGTTCTCAATTAGAGAAAATCAAAGAGTTATCACTTGCCGGCGACGCCGAAGGTGCAGAGCGTTGGAGTCCACAGTGTTCAATGCCAGATAAGGGTTTCTGGTTTGCTCCAACGATCTTTACTGGCGTTACTCAATCTCACAGAATCGCACGCGAGGAAATCTTTGGACCAGTTCTATCTGTTTTAACATTTCGCACTCCACAAGAGGGTATCGATAAAGCAAATAACACTCCCTTTGGATTATCAGCTGGTGTCTGGAGCGATAAGGGATCTAAGACTCTCTGGGCAGCACAGAAGTTAAAGGCTGGTGTTATCTGGACAAATACATTCAATAAATTTGATCCAACAAGTCCATTTGGTGGATACAAAGAGTCTGGTTGGGGGCGTGAAGGCGGTCGCCATGGTCTGACTGCTTATCTCAAAGGAGTAACTCATGAGTAAGCGCATTGATGTGAAAAAGACATACAAGTTATTTATTGGTGGAACATTTCCGCGCACTGAATCTGGTCGCACATATGAAGTCAAAAATGCACGTGGTGAATTCATTGCAAATCCATGTTTAGCATCTCGCAAAGATCTAAAGGATGCAGTCGTTGCTGCGCGTGCTGCGCAATCAGGTTGGGCGCACGCAACTGCATATAACCGTGGGCAAATCCTTTACCGAATTGCTGAAATGCTCGAAGGTCGATGCGATCAATTCGCTGCAGAAATTTGCGAAATCACTGGAGTTACTCCAAAGAAAGCACAGGATGAAGTTGAAGCAAGTATCGATCTTCTAGTTTGGTATGCGGGTTGGACAGATAAAATCAGTGCACTAGACGGTGCAACAAACCCGGTCGCTGGGCCTTATTACAACTTCACAATTCCCGAAGCACTTGGGGTTGTGGGATTTATTGCCCCAAAGAAGTCTGCACTCCTTGGATTTGTTGCAGGTATCGCACCAATAATCGCTAGTGGAAATACAGTGATTGTCCTTGCAAGTGAGAGTGCTCCTCTGCCTGCAATGAGCCTTGCAGAAGTTATTGCAACTAGTGATGTTCCTGCAGGTGTTGTAAACATCTTGACTGGAAAGAGTGCCGAGCTTGCTCCATGGTTTGCTTCTCACATGGATATCGATGGCTTAGATATATCTGGCTTAGAGTCAAAGTTAGTTGCAGAAGTTAAAAAAGCGGGTGCGCAAAACTTAAAGAGAATTCACTCATTTAAAGAAATTTCTTCACCTGCGCGAATCTTGGCCTTTATGGAGTCCAAGACGGTCTGGCACCCCATAGGCGTTTAGTTAAAAGTTCGGATCAATTGTTTTAAGCCACAATTGACGAATACCTTCAACATCTAAATCCAGAGTTACATCAACTTTTGCAGCGTTTTCTAATCTGAGTGGTTCAATTTCTAGTTCTAGAGCTGGTCTGCGATCAACAATAGTTTGGCCACGAGCAGGACCTGCAGATGTATCAACAACTACATCAAAGCGCTGCGTGGTAACTAATTCTGGTGCAATCACACTCGCTACAGCGCCGTAATCCCCCAAAGTAACTGGTGAACCAATACGTTCAACGAATGCATTGATTAATCTTCCAGCGAATTGTGCACATGGATCGGCGGATTTAGATAGTTTGTCCGCTTCTTCTGCGCTGACGCAAGGACGCATAAAAACATCAAGTCCATACATTGTGATTGGAATTCCACTTTGGAAAACAATGGCAGCGGCTTCAGGGTCATGCCACACATTAAATTCGGCAGCAGGGGTTGCATTTCCTGCAGAAGCTGAACCGCCCATCAAAACAATTCGCTTTAACTTCTTTGCACTCTCAGGAAATGCACGTAAGAACAGGGCAATGTTAGTTAATGGCGCCAAAGGAACTAGAGTCACTGGCTCAGGTGATTGATCAACTAAATCACGGAGCAATTCAATTGCAGATCGTGAATCCACACTTCTGCGAGAAGGTGGTAAACCTAAATCACCCATTCCATCTTCACCATGTACATACTCTGCGTACTGTGATTGACCTAAGAGTGGTCGAATAGCACCTCGTGCAACTGGAATATCTCCTGCTCCTGCAGCATCTAGAACCTGAAGTGTGTTTGCTACAACTTGTGCCACATTCGTATTTCCGTCAACGCATGTAACGCCCAACAATTTTATTGATGGATGTCTAGCGGCGAACAAAACCGCGAATGCATCATCAATTCCGGTATCTACATCAAGAATGACGGGTGTGGAATTCATGGAGTTAGCCTATTATCTATTTCATGGCTAAAGCACCCGTGATCGCTGTCGTAGGCAGTGCAAGTATGGATCTGACTTGCTATGCCGATGTTCTACCGCAACCTGGCCAGACTCTTTATGGAAATCTATTTACAACAGGCTTTGGTGGAAAAGGTGCCAACCAAGGCGTTATGGCAGCCCTGGCGGGTGCTGATGTGTTTATGGTGGGATGCATAGGAAATGACCTCTTCGGTAAATCGCTACAAGAAAATTTCAAGAATCAAAAGATAAATTCGACTCACGTAAAGATTTCAGATCTACCAACTGGTGTTGCCCATATCTGGGTGGATGCACAGGGTCAAAACAGAATTTTGATTGTTCCTGGTTCCAATCATGACTTTGATGAAAACCACGCTGCCAACGCAATTAAATCAATTCCTGAACTCTCTATAGTTCTTGGTCAATGCGAAATTCCCCAATCTGTAACCACTGCGGCATTTAAAGTTGCCAAAGACCGTGGTGCAATCACAATCCTAAATCCTGCTCCGTACGAAGATCTTTCCCCCGAGTTATTGGCTGTCACTGATTGGTTAATTCCAAACGAAGTTGAATTTGAAGAATTCGTTGGCAAGGCTCCAACATCTGAATCACTTGCACAGTTTCGCCCTGGAAAGAATTCGATAGTTACTCTAGGAGATAAGGGTGCAGTTTTAGTTTCTACCGATGGTGGATTAACTTCAATTGCCACGACAAAAGTCCAAGCCGTTGACTCAACTGGTGCAGGAGATTGCTTTATAGGTTCTTTCTCATTCGCAATTGCTTCAGGTTTAGATCCTAAGAGTTCGGCTGAATTTGCTTGTCGCATTGCCGCACTAAGTGTTACCAGAAAAGGTGCGCAGTCTTCTTATCCAACTGCAGCTGAGATATCCACACTTTCATAACCACGCAGAACAAATGTTGGGCGTCGCTTCGGGGTGCTCGCTAATTCAATATCGTTAAATCGTTCAAAGAGTGCGGGTAGCGATATTGCCATTTCAAGTCTGGCAAGCGGGCCACCTAAACAAAAATGAATGCCAGCGCCAAAACCAATATGTGGATTTGGATTGCGCAACAAATTCATCTCATTTGAGTTCTCAAATACGCTTTCGTCGCGATTAGCAGAACCGAGTAATGACGCTATTTTCTGCCCCTCTCGAACAGTGACTCCCCCAATTTCAGTATCAGCAGTTGCTGTTCGCTCAAATAAATGTAGCGGGGCATCGAATCTTAAGAACTCTTCAACAGCGGTCTCTGCTATTTCCCGTGATTTGGTGCGCAATAACGCTGCTTGATCTGGGCGCGACAAGGCAGCAACCATTCCGTTTCCAAATGCATTAACACTTGCCTCATGACCGGCATTAAGTAAGAGAACGCACGTTGCTACCAGTTCGTGTGCGCTTAACGTCTCCCCACTCTCTTCAACGGCAGCAAGATCGCTAATCAAATCTGTACCAGGATTTTTCTTGCGTTCAAGCATGAGACCAAGTACATAATCGGCAAATGCTTTTGCGGCTGCCTTTGCTTCATTTTGATGTTCTACAGATGGATTAACTTCATACATCTTCACAATAGATTGTGACCAAGGTCTTAAAAGGTGCTCATCCTCCGCTGGAAATCCTAAGAGTGCGGCGATGACTTTAACCGGTAGTGGTTCGGCATAATCTGAGATCACATCAAAAGTTTGACCTGCGCGAACTTTAAATTCTATGGCGTCGAGCAATTCATTTGTAATCTTCTCAATCGCTGGTCTTTGGCTTTCAATCTTGTTTCGATTAAATGCTTTGGCAACTAATGAGCGCAAGCGTGTGTGCTTAGGTGGTTCGCTATCTAGGATTGAATCTGAATGAAGCCAGTTAAATACATCCCACTCAAATTCAGGTTCTTTTGCCTTGAATATTCTTCCCAGAGATTTCGTGCGAAGCACGTTATTAGCGTCTTCATAGCGCGCAGCTAGATACATCCCAACACCCTCATGCCAGACAGGTTTGCCTTCTCTGCGCAACTTCTCTAATGCTGGATAAGGATTTTCGATGAATTTGTGATCGAGAAAATCAATCATTTATTCAGATGCAATCGCTGCATATCCTGGCTTAATGATCTTTTCAATTATCTCAAGCCGTTCTGGGTAAGGGATGAATGCACTCTTCATTCCATTAATTGTCACTCTCTGCAAATCAGTAAAATCCCACTTAAATGCCCTAACAACTTCAGTCATTTCATAAGACATTGAAGTTTGGCTCATAAGGCGATTGTCAGTATTTAACGTTACGCGAAAACGCAATTTAGCCAATACTCCAATTGGGTGCTGTGCAATGTTTTTTGCGGCACCAGTTTGCAAATTAGATGTAGGACAGAGTTCTAGAGGAATTCTGCGATCTCGAATATATGAAGCCAGTTGTCCCAACTTTGGTTCTGGGCCAGAAACATCTATGTCATCAATAATTCTTACCCCATGGCCTAGACGTTCTGCCCCGCACAACTGAATTGCTTCCCAGATAGAAGGAAGTCCATATGCTTCGCCTGCGTGAATTGTGAAGTGAGCATCTTCGCGACGAAGATATTCGAAGGTTTCCTGTTGGTTTGACGGTGGAAATCCATCTTCTGGTCCAGCAATATCAAAGCCAACAACGCCTTTGTCACGATACTTAACCACGAGTTCGGCGACTTCTTGTGATCGGTTATTTTGTCGCATACCGCATAAGAGTGCTCGAACTTGAATATTAAATCCTTCTTTACGTGCGATCTCTTCGCCTTCGCGATAACCAGCAAGAGTCGCCTGAACAACTTGTTCAAGAGTGAGACCTTGTTCAGTAAACAACTCCGGCGCACCGCGAACTTCAGCATAAACAACACCGTCTCGTGCGAGATCAAGTGCACACTCACGAGCTACTTGAATAATGTTTTCTTCTGTCTGCATTACCGCAATTGTGTGGCTAAAAGTTTCCAGATAGCGAACCAGTGAGCCCGAGTCGCATGATTCACGAAACCACGTTGCTAATTCATCTGCATCCATTGTTGGCAGTGCGGTATATCCAATTCTTTTGGCGATATCAATAATCGTTTGTGGACGAAGACCGCCATCTAAGTGATCATGCAAAAGGACTTTTGGAACTCGTTTAATTTGATCTACTGTTGGAATACTCTGCATGCTCACTTTTTCACCAATTTCAACTAATTCGTTCAACAATAAGTGGGAGTCGCTTCACTTCTCCGCTTCCGATTGCAACACTACCTTCTAACACTTCTTGCGCTCGTGCAAATCGTTCAGGCGTATCCGTATGCAGCGTATAAATCGCTTCGCCTGCTGTGATCTTTTCACCTGGTTTTTTATGAATTTCGATGCCCGCTCCTGATTGCACGCTTTCGCCCTGTCGTGAGCGACCAGCTCCAAGTCTCCATGCTGCAACTCCGACAGCCATTGCGTCCATAGAAAGCATTGTTCCACTGGAATCCGCGGTGATTGTTAGATTTTCTTTTGCTACCGGCAAAGGTGCATCCGGATTTCCACCTTGCGCGCTAATCATCTTTCGCCAGACATCCATTGCTGAACCATCTTTAAGTGCTTTGGCTGGATCTTTACCTTTAATTCCAGCGAGTTCCAACATTTCTTGAGCAAAAATTACAGTCAATTCAACAACATCTTCAGGACCGCCACCAGATAAAACTTCAAGTGATTCACGAACTTCCAGAGCATTGCCAGCGGTGCGCCCCAATGGAATATCCATGGCCGTGACTAGTGCCAAAGTTTTGACTCCGGCATCTTTTCCAAGGCCGACCATTGTCTGTGCTAATTCGCGCGCTTTAAGAGGATCGCTCATAAATGCACCCGCGCCTGTTTTCACATCAAGTACCAATGCGCTGGTTCCCTCTGCAATTTTCTTACTCATGATTGATGAAGCAATAAGCGGAATAGCTTCAACCGTTGCTGTTACATCACGAAGGGCATAAAGTTTTTTATCCGCTGGCGCTAAACCTGCACCAGCTGCGCAAATAACTGCTCCACACTCTTGCAAAACTTGCAACATTTTTTCATTACTCAAAGAGGCTTGCCAGCCAGAGATTGCTTCTAACTTATCGAGTGTTCCACCTGTATGACCTAATCCACGACCAGATAATTGCGGAACGGCAGCGCCACAAGCCGCAACAAGTGGTGCAAGTGGCAGAGTGATTTTGTCGCCAACGCCGCCTGTCGAATGCTTATCAACTGTTGGCCGATCAAGTGCGGACCAATTCATTTTTTCCCCGCTATTGATCATTGCATTTGTCCAGCCAGAGATTTCTTGTGAATTCATTCCGTTGAGCAAAATTGCCATAAGTAATGCTGACATTTGTTCATCTGCGACAACACCGCGTGTATAGGCGTCAATAACCCAATCAATTTGTGGATTTGTAAGGGTGAACTTATCTCGCTTTGCAGCAATTATCTCTACAGCTGAAAATGGTTCTACCGCGCTCATTTAAAGTTAATTACGATCTAAATCATCGGGACCAAATGCCCATGGCAAAATCGTTGACATTTTCATTGGTCCATCTGGCGTCATGAGTAACAACTCATTGCCACCGTGTTCAAAAAGAAGTTGTCTGCAGCGTCCGCAAGGTGCCAAGTAATCACCTTGAGCATCTACGCAGAGAACAGCGACCAAGCGTCCACCACCACTCATTATCAATTCTGAAGTCATGCTGCATTCGGCGCACAAACCAAGGCCATAGCTAGCGTTTTCAACGTTGCAGCCACTGACTATTCGCCCATCGCTTACTAATCCTGCAACACCTACTGGAAATTTTGAATACGGAGCATAGGCTTTTTTGCTCGCAGCAATTGCCGTTGCATGCAATAACTGCCAATCAGGTGTGAGCGACATTTATTTCAATCCACCACGTCTGTACGGTAAACCTGCAGCCGCAGGCCCACGCAATCGTTGCGATGCAAGGGATAGAACAATCAATGTTGCAAGGTATGGAGTCATAGTTACAAGTTGGCCTGGTAGTTCTTCAAATGCAAAAAAGAACCAGACAAAGAATCCGGCTAGGGCTAGAGCCACGATTGTTGCAATACGTTGACCCTTCTTAAATGATCGCCATGATGCAAACAATAGGAATGCAATTATTAGCAGAATAAGTGCGTGAATTGCAGCAGAATCTCGAAGTTGTAGTGCATCAGCAAATCCAAATAGTGCAGAACCTGCAAGTAATCCACCTGGGCGCCAATTACCAAAGAGCATTGCTGCTAATCCGATATATCCGCGGCCTCCTACTTGATTCTCTTGATAGTGATTAGCTGCCACTATTGCGAGGAAACCACCGCCTAATCCAGCAAATCCACCAGAGATTAATACGCCCCAATACTTCATTACGTAAACGTTTACACCCAGTGACTCTGCGGCAATTGGTGATTCACCTGTGCTTCGTAAGCGCAATCCAAATGAAGTTTTCCATAGGAGGAAATAACTCAGTGGAACAAGGGCAATAGCAATCATCGTTACGTATGAAAGCTCTCCTGTTAAACCGCGCAACACACGAGAGATATCTGAAATCAAGAACCAGTTTTTCTCACCGATTGAATTAAGAATATCGGGACTCTTCCAACCAAAATAATGTCCACCCGAAAGAATTGGTAATCCATTTAGTCCAATAGGTTCGACATCGGGTGACTGTGACGGCCCAGGCCATGAGCCTCCTTGGGCCAAAATAGTTGAGATATAGCGAACTAAACCTGCTGCAATGATGTTAATTGCAACGCCAGATACAACATGGTCAACACCGAATGTAATTGTTGCAACTGCGTGAACGAGTGCACCAACTGCGCCAAAAACAATTGCTCCGACTAATCCCATCCATGGTCCATGAACGCTTCCAATAAATCCGCCAGCCCATGCACCCATGATCATCATGCCTTCAAGGCCAATGTTTACAACACCAGCACGTTCGGCAAATAAACCACCGAGAGCTGCCAAAACAATTGGTACGGAGAGCAACAAAGCGGCTTGCGCTGTTCCAACGCTTGTTAAATCAGATGCACCCGTTACGACTCGAATTATGGAGAGAATTGCGACAATTCCAAAGAAGATGATTATGGATCGACGCATTCCTGAGAGCTTGCCTTTTTCTAACATTATTTGTCACCTGTCTTAGCAAGTGCGTGACTTTGCAGCGTTAGTTGGTACCTGCGTACCACTTCGTAGGCAATCACTGCACTGAGAAGAATTGAACCTTGCATAATCACATACGTTTCTGGGGCAATATCAATAAGTTCGAGAGTGCGTGATGCAACTTCAAGGAAGCCAAATAACATGGCACTAATTGCCATACCTAGTGCTGTGTTTCGCCCAAGAAGTGCGATCGCAATTGCAGTAAAGCCAACGCCTCCTCGGAATCCAAGTGTGTAACTATGTGTGTCACCAAGCAGGGTTGGTAGGCCAGCAAGTCCTGCAATCGCACCACTTGCGACTAGAGCAATAAAAGTCATCTTCTTGGAGTTAACTCCGCTTACTCGCGCTGCAATTGGATTCATGCCACTTGAACGCAATTCGAATCCAAATCGTGTGCGATTAACAACAAACCAAAATGCGATACCCAAAATTATGGCGACAATGAGCATTCCATAAACGCCACCACCAGGTTGCTCTTCTACGCCCATCTTCTTTAGGACAGGCATTAAATCTGGGAACTGACCGCTGGCAGGTAGTGGCTTGGTTGCCAAGTCATTACTGCCTTCAACTTTGACCATAAAGTGTTTAGACAATAAGTACGCAGACAAACCGCCCGCCACGCTGTTGAGCATGATGGTCGAAATAACTTCGCTGACACCGCGCTTGACCTTCATGTAGGCAGCAATTGCCGCCCACAAACCGCCGATAAACATTGCAATCAAAAATATTGCGAGAATGTGCAGCACTGGTGGAAGAACAAGCATCGCGCCAAAGTACGCTGCAAAGAGCGAACCTAAACGAAGTTGTCCTTCAACACCGATGTTGAACAAACCAGCGCGAAATGTCAGAGCAATTGCAATTGCTGCAATGTAATAAGAGGTCGCAAGATTTACGGCTTCCATTAATGAACCTGCACCAGTACCAAACTCCCACATAAGAGCAAAAGCTTCACGAGGTGATTTATTGGTAAGGATCAGTGATGCACTAGATACTGCCAGACTGAACACCGCTGCAAAAACCGGAGCAGCAATGGCGAGTGCAATTTTTCCTGGTCTGTATTTCATTATGCCGCACCCGTCATTGCAGAACCGAGTGATTCTGGGGTTGTCTTTGCAGGATCTAACTCTGCTGTTACAGATCCGCGGAGCATAACTATTAGTCGATCTGATAAACCAATGAGTTCTTCGAGGTCGGCACTGATAAGAACGATAGCCATTCCCTTTTCACGAGCTGCGCGTAATTCATTCCAGATTGCTGCTTGGGCACCAACGTCAACGCCACGAGTTGGGTGTGATGCCAAGAGCAATGCTGGTGAACCACTCATTTCGCGACCAACAATAAACTTCTGTTGATTTCCACCAGATAAAGCAAGTGCCAAAGTATCTGGGCCTGGAGCGCGCACATCAAACTCCTGCATAATTCGAACGGTGTCACTCATTGTTGCCTTGCGATCAATCAGCGCGCCATTCATGACAGGTTTTCCACGTTGATGACCCAAAATTCTGTTTTCCCACAGCGGCGATGACATTAATAATGCTTGACGTTGGCGATCTTCTGGAATAAATCCAATTCCCATATCGCGACGTTCAGAGACTGATTCATCATCAAGTGGCTCGCCTTTGAAGATAACTGTTCCGGTGTAAGGGCGTAATCCAAGAATTGCTTCGATTAGTTCACTCTGACCGTTTCCTTCTACTCCAGCAATTCCAAGGACTTCACCAGCGTGCAACGTAAAGCTGACATCGCTGACGAGATTTCGTGCACCTGATTCTGCTGGGACAGTTAATTGAGAGAGCGAGAGCGTTACTTCGCTGCGCTTAGCACTTCCGTGAATTTCTGGAGATGGAAGTTCGCTTCCCACCATTAACTCAGCCAATTTTTTGGCACTGACTTCACTTGCCTTTACTTCTGCCACAGTTGATCCGGCGCGAATAACTGTGACGTCATCTGCTACTCGCAAGACTTCATCGAGTTTATGGGTGATAAAGATGACTGTTAATCCATCTTTACGCAAGCCCTGTAGCGCTTCAAAGAGCTCATCAACTTCTTGTGGAACAAGCACGGCTGTTGGTTCATCAAAAATTAGAATCTTTGCGCCACGATATAAAACCTTGAGAATTTCAACTCTCTGTCGTTGTCCCACACCTAAATCTTCAATAAGTGCATCGGGGTCGACTGAAAGTCCGTAAGCCGCAGCCATTTCGTTAATCTTTATTCGGGCCGCACTAAAGTCAATAACGCCGCCACGAGATGGTTCGTAACCCAAAACAATATTTTCTAAAACTGTGAAATTATCTGCCAACATGAAGTGTTGGTGAACCATACCGATTCCGGCTTCAATTGAATCGGCTGGCTTCTTGAATTGAACACTCTGGCCATTGACCAAAATTTCGCCGCTATCGGGGCGCTGCATTCCGTACAAAATCTTCATAACAGTGGACTTGCCTGCACCATTTTCACCAATTAATGCGTGAACAGAGCCTGACTCCACTTTGATGGACACATCTTTATTTGCGATGACGCCAGGAAATCTTTTGCTTATATGTCGAAGCTCAACTGCTATCGCCACAACAACAGACTCCTATCCTTTTGCTTTAACTGGGGCTAAACAGAGGCGCCCGGTCCAATAAGTGAATCTAACTCCACTTTCGGACCGAGCGCCACTACTTTTATTAACTTTTACTTATTTACTTGGAATTACTTCTTTGGAGTCGTTGGTACTTTGATTCTTCCAGAAGCAATTGCCTTTGCAGCTGCATCGATCTTTGACTTGTATTGGTTGATGTATCCGCCAGAGTATGAAACTCCAACTCCACCAAGCTTCAAGCCATAGGCACGGCCAAATGCTCCGCCACCTAGTGGATCGTTAACTTTCTTGCCAGCTGTTGCTGCAGCAATTACGTCATAAACAGCATTGTCAACGCGCTTTAGCATTGATGTAAGCATGTTCTTCTTTTCTGCTGCTGATGCTGTAAGGAACTGATCGGAGTCAACGCCGACAGTCCAAATCTTGTTACCGAACTTAGCAGCGTCAGCTGCAGCTGCGAAGTTACCCGCACCTGAACCACCTGCTGCTGAGTAAATAACGTCAACACCACGATCGATCATTCCGTTAGCAATAACCTTTGCTTTCGCTGGGTCATTGAATCCACCGAAGTCAGGTGGCTCTGTAACGTACTTGACGTCAACTGTTGCGTTCTTATCTGTCGCCTTAACACCTGCAACGAATCCTGCTTCGAACTTCTGAAGCAATGGAATACGTACGCCACCGATGTATCCGATTTGACCTGTAACTGATGCGAGTGCAGCAGCTACGCCAGCGAGGTATGAACCTTGCTCTTCAGCGAAGATGAGTGATGAAACGTTTGGAAGCGCAACTGATGAATCATCAACAATTGCGAATTGTGTCTTTGGAAATTCAGTTGCAACCTTCTTGATTGGTCCTGCGTAAAGGAATCCAACAGCAATGATTGGGTTGTGTCCTGCTTTAGCGAGAAGACGTAGTTTGTCTTCACGTTCTGAATCTGATCCTTGTGTAACTGTTACTTCACGAACAGTTACGCCAAACTTCTTCTTTGCGCGATCGAGACCGGCTGCAGCTGAGTCGTTAAATGACTTATCGCCACGTCCACCGATGTCGTAGGCAACTGCTGCCTTTACTTTGCTTGCTGCGTTTGCAGTTGGAGCAATAAGTGCGCCAGCTGCAAGAGTTGCAGCTGCGACGATTGCCGCAATGCGAATTGACTTCTTCAATTTTCCTCCAAGGAGTCTTGGTTACATATGAATCACATGTTGCCAAGGGGGGTTGTCGTTAGTGGCGAGCCTAGTATTTTTGAAGCAGGAAACCCAAAACCGAATCAAAAATTGCTGTGGCGCCGTGACGGAAAACTGGGAGTTTTCTTCAACTCTCAACCTAAAGTTGAAACTCTAAACCTTCTTAGCGTACTAAACCGAGGTTTGAATACGTTTTGGCAAGGGTTGTGGATGCCACATTCTGCGCCTTTGCTGCGCCTTTGGAGAGCATCTCTAGTAAGTGTGACTCATCTGCGAGTAGCTCCAAGGTTTTCTGACGTATGGGCTTGAGGTACTCCACAACCACATCAGCAACTTCGCCCTTGAGGTCACCGTAACCCTTACCAGCGAAATAGTTTTCAAGATCAGAAATACTCTGACCAGAAAGTGCACTGTGAATCGTTAACAAATTACTGACTCCAGGTTTTTCCTTTTCATCAAATTTTATTTCACGTCCTGCATCGGTCACTGCTGACTTGATTTTCTTCGCATTAACTTCTGGCGCATCGAGAATTTCAATAAGTCCTGAGGTTGACTCAGCAGATTTACTCATTTTGGCGGTTGGATTTTGAAGATCATAAATCTTTGCACCTTGCTTGAGAATAAAGCCGGTTGGAATATTAAACGTGGATCCATAGCGAGAGTTAAATCGTTCGGCTAAATCTCTTGTTAGTTCGATGTGTTGGCGCTGATCTTCACCTACTGGAACAAGATCTGCTTGATACAACAAAATATCTGCTGCCATCAGCATTGGATACGTGAAAACTCCGACCTTTGTTGAATCCGATCCACCCTTTGCTGTTCTATCTTTGAATTGGGTCATACGACTTGCTTCGCCAAATCCAGTAATGCACTCCATGATCCAAGCCAATTGATTATGTTCAGCAACTTGTGATTGCACAAAGAGAGTGGATTTTTCTGGAGTTATTCCAAGGGCCAACAACTGCGCGGCCGACACCAGTGTTCTCTTTCGCATTAGGGCTGGATCGGTTTCAACTGTCAAAGCGTGAAGATCAACAATGCAATAGAAAGCATCGTGGCCTTCTTGTAACTCAACCCATTGCTTTACAGCACCAAGGTAATTACCTAGATGAAAAGAGTCGCTCGTTGGCTGTATGCCAGAAAGGACTCTTTTGGTGCTCATGGTCTTTATTCTCGCACGAACTATGCGTTTCGAGAGATCAATAGCTGACCTGCTCGCTTACCTTCGAGTGTCAAAACCGTAAATCTCAATCCATTAATGCTTACGACATCATTAACGACTGGAATGCGACCGAGCACGTGCATGACAAATCCGCTTGCTGTTTCGTATGGACCTTCAGGAATTTCCAGTCCTGTTTGTTCGCACAAATCTTCGATTGAAATCAATCCATCAACTTCGAAATCACCAGTTCGTGATTCGATTTGAACTTCCATTTCATCTGAGTCGTATTCGTCTCTGATGTCGCCAATCAGACACTCGACTAAATCCTCAAGTGTGATGATTCCATCTGTTCCACCGTACTCATCCAACACAATTGCAAGATGTTGTCTTTGATTACGCATTTCTGTCAGCGCAGGCAAAACACCCTTAGTACCTGGCAAATACATAATGTTTCGAACAAGTTCTTGAACTTTTCCACCAGTTGAAACCAGGGATGTATCAAGCAAGTCGCGCACGTGAATAAATCCAATCACTTCATCCGTTGAACCACGAACAACCGGGTAACGTGAATGTGCCTTATCTACTGCAAGCTCAATTGCTTTAGCAACGGTTAATGATGCGTCCATAAAATCAACTTCGGTACGCGGAACCATCAACTCATGAATTTGCCGCTCAGATGCATTAAAGACTTCTTCAACAATGTCGCGTTCTTCATCGGTTAAAGCTGCATGGCCGGCTACTAAATCAAGTAATTCCTCTTCTGACATAGCAGTGCGTTGCTCTTTTGGATCGACTCCAAAAATTCGAACAACGATGTCGGTTGAGTGAGAAAGTAACCAAATAACTGGGCGGAACAGTTTTGCGACAACGTCGATAATTGGCGCGAGCGCAAGAGAAATCTGTTCTGTGCGAAATAACGCTAAACGCTTTGGAACAAGTTCGCCAAAGACCAGGGAGAAATAAGCAATGATCACTGTTAAGCCAACGAGTGATGTGATTGAACTCAATGACTTGCTAATGCCCAAATCTTCAAGCCACGGAATAACGTAGTTACCGAGTTTTTCGGCGCCTAAGGCCGCAGACAAAAATCCACAGAGCGTGATTCCTACTTGAACAGCAGCTAAGAAACGGTTTGGGTTTTCAGAAAGGGTCGCCACACGTTTTCCACGTTTGCCCTTTGCCGCCATTTGCCGAATCTGGCTTTCGCGAAGTGAGATGAGGGCAATTTCAGCAGCAACGAAGAGTGAACCTAAAAGAATCAGCGCTGTGACAGTTGCTAAAGCCGCGATTAATCCGCCGAACGAGTGGGGCTCCATGAGGGTGCTAACTCTACCGGAATCTTCATTGTCGACAGAGG
>CAZNWM010000001.1:50553-84482 GCA_964576975.1 uncultured Candidatus Planktophila sp. | reverse complement strand
CCTTTCACGCGATGTGGAGTGTTGGTGCTTTCTTGACAACAGTTTTGGGTGGCTCAATTGCTCGAGTCGTTTCTCCGCAAATGAATTTGGGCGTGGTCGCAGGACTGTGTGTCATTGCATTTATTCCATGCATTTATAGGTTGCTACCGCCAGACCTAGATGGACATAAAGGCGATGATGAAACTTCTGCAAAGATTCCTCTTTTTGCAAAGTCTGTGATGCCGCTGTGGTTTATCGGCTTTGGCTTACTTGCAGCTTTGATTGCTGAAGGATCTGCCAGTGACTGGGGCGCACTATTGCTGCGCGATGAAATGGGTATAGGTAAAGGCGTCAACGCATCAGCGTATGCATCTTTTGCACTAGCCATGATTACAGCTCGTTTTCTTGGGGATCGAGCACTTGATCATTTCGGTCCAGCACGTTTGGTGCGCTTATGTGGCTATTACGGAGCACTTGGTTGGGGCGCAAGTATCGCAATTGCTGTGCCACTTTCAGAATCAAACCCACTGGTTGCACTTATTGTCATTAACTTAGGCTTTGTTATCGCTGGACTTGCTATTGGACCAATGTTTCCTGCATTTATTCTGGCAGCAAGTTCCATACCGGGAATAGCGCCATCGGTATCTAGCGCACGTGCATTTGTTATTGGTCTTTCTGGTTTCTTTATCGGTCCTTCAATTATTGGATTCTTAGCAGAAGGCACATCGATTTCTATTGCAATGGCTTTTCCAGTTCTTTCATTGCTAGTTGCTGGTTTTCTTTCGCGAGTTATTAAGTAAAGCAAAAAGCCCCCAGCACGCGCTGAGGGCTTTTTGTTAGGAAGGCTTAGTTGCTGAAGAAACTAATGTTTCCTACATGTGGACCAAAATCTGATCCTGAAATTGTTCCACTTGCGACAAGTGCGAAGAGGATTAGTGCTGCTCCGCCAAGTGCGAGGTCTTTATTGAATGCAATCTGCTCATTCATCTTTGCTGTTGCATCTGTTTCTTTCCAAAAAGCATGGAAGATGATTCCTGCAAGAATTACTGTGATTGCGATTAATAGCGCACCGAGATCAACCCATAGACCGATTGCGATGTAGATTCCGCCGAGCAAGAAGAAAAGTCCGCTGATTAGAACTCCGAACTTTGCAGCAGGGAGCTTCTTGTACTTTGCATATCCGGTCATTGCTTCAAGCTTTGCAAAGTGACCAATGCCTGAGCCAATAAATAGCGCTGCAAATAGCAGGCGACCGATGAGTGTTACTACGTCCATGTTTCTCCTTTATTAATGGGTACTTACGTAAGTAAAGGTAGGTCAAAGTAGTTGAAATTTCAACTATCTAAGCCTTTCTGAGCGTGTCGCACACGGGGCTTGCGCGTGTCAGTCCTGCAGAGTATTTTTCGAACAGATGTTCGAATTATCCACACCTATCCAGAAAGAGTCCCACAGATGAGTCCGGCACATGTAAGAGCACAGATTGCACAACCAGGTGATGTTCTAGCCGATGGCACATCTGGTCCAATCGAATTCTCTTTTGGTGGCAGACGTTTTCGTATTCACGCAGTTCTTTCTAGATGGTGTGAAGCAGGTGGATGGTGGAATCGAATTAGTGATGGCAACTTTCATCCAGATGATCAAGCTCGCGCAGTATGGAAAGTAGAAGCAGCGCCAATTGGCACACTGCAAACATTCGAACTCGAACGAGATGATCTAACCGGTGCGTGGATCATTAAAGCGATATGAGTTTTATTCACTTACATACTGCCAGTGCATTTTCACTCAAGTACGGCACTACACAACCAGCAGATCTTGTTGAACGAGCAAGCCAATTAGAAGCACCGGCGCTCGCACTCACTGATCGTGATGGGCTCTTAGGCGCTATTCGTTTTACAAAGGCTTGTCTTAAGTACGGGATTGCTCCCATTATCGGAGTAAACCTTGCTATCGATTTGCAGAATGATCTACAGAAAAGTCGTATAGCCGATGATAAAAAGTTACCGCGGCTCACTCTTATTGCTGGCAGCGATGGGGGATGGCGCAATCTTGTCCGACTTATGTCATCGCTTAACTTATCTACAGGCGCACCTGTTCTGACCCTTGATTTTCTCGAACGCTTTAATCAGTACACGCAAAATCTCTATGTCTTACACGGTCTTGATTCACCAATGGCGCCAGCGATTGCGGCGCACCGAAACGATAGTGCCCTGGCACTATTTAATAAGACCCGCGATTTTTTCAAAGCACACGCAGTTGAATGCGTCTCCCACCTAGCAAAAGGTGATGGGCCAGGATCGATTACACATGCAGGGCGCTCGCTGATTTTTGCCAGAGATCACGATATTGATGCAGTCATTACAAATGCTGCACGAATGCGCGGGCCAGAAGATGGACCAGTTGCAGATATTTTGGATTGTGCTCGCCAATTAGTTCCACTTCATCCGCGTCACATTGGACGGACAAACGCTGAGGCCTATCTCAAATCAACTCCTGCAATGCATGCGCTAGCTGATGAGATTGCACGTGCAGGCGGTGAACGCAATGCGCGCACACTTCTTTCTACTACTCGTGCATGGGCAGAACAAACATTGCTATCGCCTACGCGAGACATCGGCCTTGGCTCAATCCATCTGCCAGAAGCACATGTTGTTGGCGCCGAAAATGCACAGCAGATGCGTGCTCTTTTGCGCCAACGATCAGAGGCAAAAATCAATTGGAGATACAGCAGCACACAAGCAGTTAAAAGCGCACGCGAGCGACTCGATGATGAACTAGCAACTGTTGCAACTCTTGGCTACGAGTCATATTTTCTTACTGTTGCCGACATTGCAGATATGGCGCGCGAACGCGGTATTCGTGTGTCAGCCCGTGGCTCTGGCGCTGGTTCTCTTATCTGCCACTTGCTCGGTATTTCAGGAGTTGATCCGATGGCACACGGATTATTGATGGAGCGTTTTTGTTCACCACTTCGCCGTGCTCTGCCCGATATTGATATTGATGTTGAATCACATCGACGTTTAGAAATTTATGATCTTGTCTTTAAAAAATATGGGGACCCACAGTGGGACATTCCCGGTAACCAATCACGATGCGCAACCGTTGCAAGCTTTGATACATATCGAACAAGGCAGAGTATTCGAGATGCAGGGGCAGCTTTAGGTTTACCAGCAGCTGAAATCAATCTCATTGCCAAATCACCATATGGCTTGCGTGAGAAGAATGTGAAGACCCCTTTAGCAAAGATGGTCATCACAATGGCGCGGCGCCTAGAAGGTTTACCGCGCCATCTATCGATGCATCCATGCGCCATCGTCTTATCTGATGGGGGATTACTCGATCGCGTTCCCTTACAACGAAACGCTAGTGGTTATCCAATGGTCGAATTTGATAAAGATGACGTCGAAGATATTGGTTTACTCAAGTTGGACATTCTCGGCGTGCGGATGCAATCAAGTATTTCTTACGCGCTCTCCGAAATTTCTCGTGTGCACAAAGAAGAGATAGATATTGATGCAATTTCACTCGATGATCCGCATACATACGAACTTATTCAATCTACAAAGACAATCGGAATCTTTCAGATAGAAAGCCCTGGGCAACGCGAACTCGTTGGCAAATTAGAGCCACAAACTTTTACGGATTTGATTATTGATATTTCACTCTTTCGCCCTGGTCCGGTCAAGAGTGACATGATTTCGCCTTTTCTAAAGTCACGACATGGGTGGAGCACACGCAAAATTATTCATCCCGATCTCTACGAGATATTGCGTGATACCGAAGGCGTGGTTGTTTTCCACGAACAAGTTATCTCCATCATTGCAACGATGACGCACTGCTCATTGGCACATGCAGATGAGATGCGTCGCGCACTCGGAGATCGCCAAGACCAACAACGGGTCTGCGATTGGTTTTATCCAGCAGCAACCGAACACGGTTATGCACTCGAAGTGATCAACGAAGTCTGGGAAGTTCTGCGAGCATTTGCATCCTTTGGTTTTTGCAAGGCACATGCCGCAGCTTTTGCATTTCCAACGTATCAATCAGCATGGCTTAAGACGCACTACCCAGCAGCATTCTTAGCTGGTGTTCTCACTCATGATCCTGGCATGTATCCCAAGCGATTGATTCTGGATGAAGTGCGCCAGATGGGAATTCCGATCGCACCCCTTGATGTTAATTATTCCGATCAGAGCTATCGCGTCGAACTCAGCGAAGATGGCACACAGAGCATCCGCATTGCCTTATCAACTATTAATGGAATCAGTACAGATGAAATCGAAAATATTGTTAAAGCAAGACCATATAAAGATTTAGCAGATTTTTACTATCGAAGTGGCGCATCCCAACCCATCATCGAATCCTTAATTCTCACCGGCGCATTCGATCGATTGCACGCCATTGTCAAAGGCAGCCCACTTAATCGTCGAGATTTATTGCTTCACCTTTCAGACCTCATAAAAGGTCCAACAATGTCTAGCGCGCTACGTTCGCAAATGACTCTTGGCTTTGATGCACCTGCACTTGAATCAAGTGGCCTGCCAGATTTAGTCAGCAGCGAAGTAGTCGCTCACGAAGTACAACGCCTCGGTATGGACATCACTCATCACATGCTCGAGTTCTATTCGCACTTTCTTAATTCAATTGGCGCTATTAAATCTTCAGACCTTCTTTCGGTGCGATCTGCATCCACTGTCCTAGTTGCAGGGGTGCGAGTATCTATTCAAACCCCACCAGTGCGTTCTGGAAAACGCGTCATCTTCTTAACCCTTAACGATGGACATGGCTGCAGCGATGCAACTTTCTTTAGCGACATAGCCACTGAATATCTTTCAACGATCTATACATCCGAGCTTGTCTTATTGCGTGGTGTTACCAGACGCACTGGTGCGCGTGGAATTTCAATCCGTGCAACAGGCATATGGGACTTGCGCGCTGCCTACGAAAAGTGGAACTCACAGAGAAGTACGCTGGCGATATGAGCACGCACGCAACGATTGTTCACGTAGATATGGATGCGTTTTATGCATCCGTAGCCGAACGTGATGATCCATCACTGCGCGGCAAAGCTCTCGTTGTTGGCGCTGGTGCTCGCGGAGTCGTGCTCTCTGCAAACTATGAAGCCCGAAAATTCGGAATACGCGCTGCGATGCCAGTTGGTCGCGCGCAACGGATGGCTCCACATGCAATCTTCGTACCACCTAATCACGCGCGGTATTCAGAAGTATCAGATGCCATCATGAAAATATTTGCTGACTTCACTCCGCTTGTAGAACCGCTATCACTCGATGAAGCATTCTTAGATGTCACTGGCGCAAGACGTTTGCTCGGTACCGGGCGCGAAATTGGAACGGAGATCAGACGTCGTGTATTTGAACAAGAAGGCATTACATGTTCAGTCGGAATCGCGCCATCTAAATTCATTGCAAAGTTAGCGTCGGGACATTGCAAACCAAATGGTTTATTGGAAATCGCACCAGATCGAATCCTGACATTTTTACATCCGTTGCCAGTTTCTGCGCTGTGGGGAGTAGGTCCAAAAACCGCTGAATCACTTGAACAATTAGGACTTCGTACCGTCGAAGATGTTGCAAAGTTGCCACGTGCAACTCTGATTCGTGCAATAGGACAAGCAGCAGGTGAGACGCTTCATGAACTTGCATGGGGTCGCGATTACAGAGAAGTCATCCCAGAAGATGTTGATAAGAGCATTAGTGCTGCAGAAACATTTGCACAAGACCTAGATAATCCAGAAGAAATTTTGCAAGAATTTTTGCGATTGACTCAGAAAGCTACAGCGCGATTGCGCGACAAAGAGTTGTTCGCCAAAACGATTTCAATAAAGGTGCGCTTCGCAGATTTCACCACGATTAACCGTTCGAAGACACTTCCGCTTGCAACCGATAGTGCACACGAAACCTATGAGGTTGTAAAAGATTTATATAAAGCACTCCGTATTGATCGTGCACGCCTGCGTTTAGTTGGGGTTAGCCTTGAAAATCTGGTTGACGCAGCCCCAGAACAGATGGTTTTGGGCGCCCGAGATAAAGGCTGGCGCGATGCCGAGCGTGCAATCGACCGTGCTCGCGCCAGATTTGGGCGCTCCAGTGTGCGTCCGGGGCGACTAGTTGATCCAACCCTTGAAGACGAGTAGCCCGTTAGCAAAAGTTGTTCTATTGTTGCCCCGTGCCACTTTCAGATCGTGAACGCAAGCTATTAGCCGAGATGGAGCAAGCTCTATCGGCTGATGACCCACGTCTTTCTTCAACCTTGACTGGAAATCGCACTTTTCCTGGCCGCGGTCGAGTCTTAACTGGTGTTGGCGCACTTCTCTCCGGCCTTGCAATCCTCTTGGGTGGGCTTATCTCGCAGACCGTGCCGGTTGGAATCTTCGGATTCCTGATCGCCTTAACCGGTTTGTTCACTGTGCTTTCTGCCCTGAGCACTTTAGGTAAGGGCCCTCGAATGGCAAAGCAGAAGAAGGGTTCAGGACTTCGCTCTCGACTAGAACAACGCTGGGATGAGCGCAACTTCGAGAATTAATCCTTAAGCACTCCTGGTTTTTGAGCCTCCCGACTTCGGGGGGCTTTTTGCATGCCCAAATCCTTTGGCGCGGTGGGGAGCAGTGGGGATATTTGTGGGGATAGGTGGTTGAAAATGGGGAAAAAGGGAGTAAAGTGGGGAATGAGCCTTTTTTACACGCTCACGTAAGACACCTTGGGGAAGGGGGTCAGTACCGATGTTTTTGGGTACCCATGAACCCCGTCTTGATGAAAAAGGCCGCCTCATACTTCCCGCGAAATTTCGCGATGAGTTATCTCCTGGATTAGTTATCACCAAGGGACAAGAACGTTGTCTCTATGTTTTTCCAGCAGCAGAATTCGCGCACATCACTGAAACGCTGCGACAAGCACCAGTTACTGCAAAAGCTGCACGTGATTACTCACGTGTGATGTTTGCAGGTGCACACGATGAAATTCCTGATCGTCAAGGTCGCATAACAATTCCGCAAAGTTTGCGCACATATGCAGCACTTGAAAAAGAGTGTGTTGTTATCGGTGCAAACACTCGCGTTGAAATTTGGGATTCAACTTCATGGAATCAATATCTAGCAGATCGCGAAAAGGGATTTGCTGATGTTTCTGAGGAGGTATTCCCAGGACTGTTCTAGTCCGCAAACAAATAACTCTCATTTGTGGCCACTGCCGACCCTACGACTGCGGCGCCCCTTCCCCGGCGCCGCATAAAACGATCCGTCGGCCGGCAGTGACCAGAGATGAGAGAAGAAAAAAGTTAAACAAGAGAAAACGCCAAACGAGTGAGAGAGATGGGGGAGAAGATGATTAACACGCAACATGTTTCAGTAATGCGCGATGAATGCATTGAATTACTTTCTCCTGCAATCACTTCTCACGATAAGCCAGTTGTCATTGATGCAACTCTTGGTTTGGGTGGACATGCTGAATCCTTGCTCAATAAATTCCCACACTTAGTTGTTATTGGCATCGACCGAGATAAACAAGCAATTGAAATAGCGAGTGAACGACTATCGCAGTTTGGCGAAAGATTTATTTCGCACCACAGTGTTTTTGACCAAATTTCAGAAATTGCTAAACAACATGGACACCCACGAGTCCAAGGAATTCTCTTTGATCTCGGAGTTTCATCTCTACAGCTTGATCAGAGTGAACGTGGCTTTTCTTATGCCCATGACGCAGAACTCGATATGCGCATGGATAAGAGCCAAGGCAAAACTGCTGCAGACATCATTAATTCTTACGCACCAGGTGATTTAGTGCGCATTCTTCGCACCTACGGTGAAGAGAAGTTTGCTACTCGCATTGTTGAATCAATTGTTAAAGAACGCGAGAAAGCACCACTGCACTCAACTACTCATCTGGCAACGCTGGTCAAAAATGCGATTCCTGCGGCAACTCGTCGCACTGGCGGAAACCCTGCCAAGCGAACATTTCAAGCACTTCGTATTGAAACAAATGACGAACTTGGCGCAATTACGCGAGCGATTCCGCAAGCACTAGAGCTACTAGATATTCACGCTCGCCTTGTGGTTATGTCATTTCAATCACTTGAAGATCGAATTGTTAAAAATTACTTCCAGGAAGCAACAACTTCTGGAACTCCACAAGGCCTTCCAGTTGAGATTGCAGAACTCGCAGCAAAGTTCGCACTTGTCTTTAATGGCAGTCAAGGCCCGAGTGATAAAGAAGTTCAAGAGAATTCACGATCAGCATCCGTTCGATTACGTGCAATCGAAAGGGTGGCGGCATAAATGGCAATGACAGCAATTGCGCCAGCAATCACCAAGACGACTTCTCGAGTTGCACAAAAATCTACCCGCGCAGCTCTTCGAATAGTTGCTGATGTATCAGCTGGTAGGCAGGCAACCAGTAGATCCTACGCACTCTTCATTACTGCAATTGGCGTTGTATTTTTACTTGCGTTGCTGTTTATTAACACATTACTAGCCCAAGACGCATTTGAGTTATCAAAGTTACAGGCAGATCTCAAACTTTCCAGTGATCAATATGAAGCAATAACTCGCGAAATTGAGCGAATCTCATCTCCGGCCATGCTTGCAGAGGAAGCACAAAAACTGGGAATGAAGCCATCTTTGACACCTACATTTCTAAACTTGGATGTGCCACGTGGGTGATTTCAACTTATCCAAAAAGCGCATTGTTGTGCTGACTATTTTCTCTCTACTCTTCATGGCCATATTTGCAGGCCGACTAGTTCAGGTACAAGTTATTAAAGCCGGCGATTACAAGATTCGCGCTGTGGATGAGATGGAAAATACTCGCTCGATTCCAGCAAAGCGTGGTGAAATTACTGACATCAATGGTGTGACATTTGCCAGAAGCGTTGCTGCAATAAATATCGTGGTTGATCAAACGCAAATTTCAGATCCTGCACGCGTTGCAGCTTTTGCGGCCCCAATTCTTCAATTGCCAGTGGCGCAAGTTCAAGAATCAATTACAGGAAAACTTCGTTACAGCATGGTTTTGCCCAATGCTCAACCTGCAATATGGCGTGCATTAGTAGATGCAATGGCCAGACATAATGCAGGACTTTCTTCTCGCGAAATTGATAAACGCATCATCGGATTCTTTGCAGAACGCGGTTATGTTCGTGATTATCCATCTGGTTCCTTGTTGGCTTCCCTCATCGGCTTTGTAAGAAATGATGGGATAGGAGCTACAGGTCTTGAATCAAGTTTGAATTCGAAGATTGCAGGAACGCCAGGAAGATATTCATATGCGGCTGCTGCTGGTGCTGAAATTCCAGGTTCGCAATCTGAAATCGTTCCAGCTCAAAAAGGTACAAGCATTCGACTAACGATTGATCGCGATGTTCAATGGGTTGCATATAAAGCAATCTCGGAAGCAGTCAGCAAATCTCGTGCGCTTAGTGGCACCGTAATTGTTATGGATCCAAAGACTGGGCACATTTTGGCTCATGCAACAGCCCCTACTTTTGATCCAAATAATACAAAGAATGTTTCTCTTAACTTGATGCGTAATCCATCTGTTCAAGAAGTTTATGAACCAGGTTCAACTGGAAAAGTTATGACTATTGCCGCAGCGTTGGAAGAGAAGAAAATCACGCCTACTACTGTTCTTTCAGTTCCTTATGCTCTGAAGCGCAGCGATGCTGTTTTCCGTGATCACGAACCACATCCACTTCAGCACTTAACTACAACTGGAATTCTTGCGGTATCAAGCAATACGGGCTCAATCAAGATTGGTGAAATGCTGAGCAATGACACCCTCCATAGTTATCTCAGCAAATTTGGAATTGGAAAATCAACTGGATCGGGTTTACCGGGAGAATCTGCCGGAATTTTCCATCCCGTAAAGAGTTGGTCCGGTACTTCTGCGCCAACAATTGCATTTGGCCACGGGTATTCAGTAACTGCGATGCAAGCCACTAGCGTATTTGCAACTATTGCCAATGATGGCGTTCGCGTATCGCCTACTGTAATCGCCGGAACAAGTGATGCATCAGGAAACTTCACACCTGCACAATCTCGAACATCTGAAAAAGTTATAAGTCCAGAAGTTGCCGCGCAGGTTCGATTAATGATGGAGAGTGTTGTTTCTGGCAGTGGAACTGCGCCAAGTGCTGCAATTCCTGGATATCGAGTGGCAGGAAAGACAGGAACGGCAGAACGCTATAACGATAACTGTCGTTGTTACAGTGGCTACACAGCTTCCTTTATTGGCTTCGCTCCAGCCGATAAACCTGCCTATGTCATCAACGTGACTATTCAAAACCCGCAGGGAATGCACTGGGGTGGTGCACTCGGTGGTCCAGTGTTTAAAGAAGTAATGTCATTTGTATTGCAATCACGACATATATCGCCAACTAATACAAAAATTAAGCCTGTTGCACTCACGCAAGCAGATCTTAAAAAGACTTCTAAGTTTGTTTCAAAGGCTTCAGGACAATGATTCGCCCACTGATCCAGAGCCAAAGATCATTGGCATCTATCGCATCTACGAGTGGGGCTACAACAGATTTATCGGCAACTGAGTTAGAAAAAATCGGAGTTACAGGAGTCACAAGTTCGAGTTCAGATGTTGAACCAGGAGACCTGTTCTGCGCCTTTGCAGGCGAAAAAGTGCACGGAGCATCCTTTGCTGAAGATGCAATCAAATCAGGCGCCGTTGCAGTTCTTACTGATGCAGAAGGCGCCAAGATAGTTAAAGGCGGACCTGTTCTCGTAGTTTCCAATGCACGAAAGAGTGCAGCAATTCTTACCTCTTGGTTTTATGGCGAACCTATGCGCGATTTATTTAGCATAGGAATTACAGGTACAAATGGAAAAACAACCGTCAGCACACTCTGTCATCAAATTTTTCAAAGTGCCGGGCAAGAAACAGGATTAATCGGAACCGTTGAAACTCGAATTGGAAATGAAGCACTTTCGAGCACACGCACAACTCCCGAAGCAACTGAACTACAGGCGCTAGTTGCAACTATGCGAGAGCGTCATTGCCGTAATCTAGTGATGGAAGTTTCCAGTCATGCAATAGCACTTGAACGAATTCGTGGAAGTTATTTTGCTGCAGTTGGTTTTACAAACTTATCCCAAGATCATCTTGATTTCCACGGCAACATGGAAAACTATTTCGCTGCCAAATCTAAGTTATTTACTTATGAATACGCTGATCAGGCTTTTATCAATATTGATGATTCATATGGCCAGTTACTGGCTCAAAAAACAGAGTTACCGGTTCAGTCAATCTCACGATTTAACGAGAGTGCAACGTGGCATTACACCCGAATCGAAGAAGGCATTGCCTATAGCGATATCTCCATTCGTGGTGTTGGGGGAATTCTAATTGATAGTAGAACTACTCTGCGTGGAGGATTTAACTTCGACAATTTATTGATGGCAGTAGCAATCTGTGTTGAATCTGGAATTGATCCAATGGATATTCAAACTTTGATTCCACATTTAGTCGGAGCTGTTGGTCGTCTAGAACCTGTAAATCTTGGGCAAAATTTCACAGCCTTAGTGGATTATGCGCATAGTCCAGATGCCGTATCGCGAGTTCTCGCTGCAGCTCGCGAGATGACAGATAAGAGAGTTATTGGCGTACTGGGTTGTGGCGGAGATCGAGATGCTTCAAAGCGAAACATGATGGGTCAAGAACTCTCGCTGCGCAGCGATATCGCAATATTTACTAGTGATAATCCGCGTTCTGAGAATCCAGAAGCAATTCTTAAACAAATGACGGACGGTCTAAAGATTTCTGAACCCAGCGCTATTGTGCAAGATCGCTCCAAAGCAATTGAATTAGCTGTAAACCTTGCACAGCCTGGTGATGTTGTCATTGTCTTAGGAAAAGGTCACGAACGTGGCCAAGAGATTGCTGGAGTTGTGCATCCATTTGATGACCGTCTCGTTCTCGCTCACGCAATTGAGGCAAAAAAATGATTGCACTGACACTTGAGCAGATTGCAAAAATTGTGGGTGGTAAAACATATGGTGATGCAACTGCTCTAGTTACCGCAGCCCCTGTATTTGATTCACGTTTAGCTGTTAAGGGTTCCCTCTTTTTGGCACTTGTTGGTGAAAATTCTGATGGCCATAACTTTGTTGACGATGCCACAGCTCATGGCGCAACAGGTTCTATGACTACCAAAGAAGTCATGGGCAACGGAGTGCTGGTCGCCGATGTGCTTCTAGCGGTTCGCGCTCTTGCGGCTTATGTTCGCAAGCAATTACCGAACTTGATTGTTATTGGAATTACAGGGTCAAGTGGAAAAACCACAACAAAAGATCTCTTGGCATCTGTGCTTTCAAGCAGAGCGAATACTGTTGCAACTAAAGCATCATTTAACAACGAACTTGGCGCTCCAATCACACTGCTCGAGTGCGATGCTGATACCAAGTACTGCATTCTTGAAATGGGCGCACGCCATATGGGAGATATTGCTGCCCTTTGTGAAATGGCACGACCAAACGTAGGAGTTGTCTTACGCGTGGGAACTGCGCACTTAGGCGAATTTGGAAGCGTTGAGAAAATTGCACAAACTAAAGGCGAACTAATTCAAACACTAGGAGCGGAGGCAATTGCCGTTCTTGGTACATATGACCCGCACACAAAAGCCATGAAGTCATTACATGCAGGCAAAGTCATTTACTTCGGTGAAGGTGCTCATGATGATGTCAGGGCTGCTGATATTGAAATGCGTGAGGCTCGTCCACACTTTGACCTAGTTACTCCTGCTGGTCGTGACGCCGTAGGGATGCGACTTATTGGAGCACATCAAGTCTCGAATGCGTTAGCTGCAGCAGCGGTGTGCACAGCACTAGAAATTCCAATCGAAGTAATTGCAAGTGGGTTATCAACTGCAGATTTAGCAAGCAAGTGGCGCATGCAAATTAGCGAAGTAGAAGATCTGTTAATTATTAACGACTCATACAATGCAAACCCAGAATCAATGAAGGTAGCCATGGATTCCATGGCGCTGTTTGCACAAGAACGCGGCGGTGCATCATGGGCATTCCTTGGTCAAATGCATGAGCTAGGCGCACAGAGCAATGAATTGCATGCAAGCGTTGGTGCACATGCGCACGAACTTGGTATTGATCATCTTGTAACAATTGGAACACGAGCATTCGCTGAAGGCATTCCGGCGCAGAGCTCTACTACCCTTCACTATTGCGAAGATATCTCGCAAGCACTGACTCTCGTCTCTTATTTGGCACCGGGCGATGTTGTACTTGTTAAAGCTTCACGTTCAGAGCACTTTGAAACGTTGAGCCAGGGGATAGAAGATTCTTGGAAAGAGCTACGTCAGGAGGATAAGAAGTGAGAGTAATTCTTATCGCTGGAGCTATGGCTCTACTCTTTTCACTCTTTGGAACTCCACTGCTTATTCGTTTTCTTGCTAAACGCGGATATGGCCAAGTAATTCGAGATGATGGTCCAACTTCGCACCATACTAAGCGTGGCACACCAACAATGGGTGGAATCGTCATCATTGTTGCGACAGTTCTTGCCTACACAATTGCACATATTTTTTCAGGACGTCCACCAACAGTTTCTGCTCTCTTAGTAATTGGTTTAGTTATCGCACTCGGTTTAATTGGTTTCTTAGATGATTACCTCAAGATTTCACGCAAACAATCCTTAGGTTTAACCGGAAAGCAAAAGCTCATTTCCCAAGGAGCCGTTGCAGCACTATTTGGATATCTTGGAATTCAATTTGCAGATGTTGCTGGGCTGACGCCTATTTCTCAGAATCTCTCTACAGTACGAGAAACATCTATTGTTCTTGGACCTGTTCTTGTCGTTATTTGGATTGCTCTCATGGTTGTTGCAACTAGCAATGGCGTCAATCTCACAGATGGATTAGACGGACTTGCAAGTGGCGCGGCAGTTATGACTTTCTTAGCTTTTGTTCTAATCGGTGTATGGGAATTCGGACAGAGTTGTGCAATCGTTACAACCGCTAATTGTTATGACGTTCGAGATCCCCTTGACCTTGCTGTTCTGGCAGCAGCCTTTGCTGGTTCGTGCACCGGATTCTTATGGTGGAACGCATCACCTGCAAAGATTTTTATGGGCGATACAGGTTCCCTTGCACTAGGTGGCGCACTTGCTGGATTAGCGGCAACGTTACGTGTTGAGTTATTGCTCATTCCACTCGGCGGACTCTTTGTCATCATCACACTCTCCGTAATCATTCAAACGGTGTACTTCAAAATTTCTGGTGGAAAACGCGTCTTCAAAATGGCTCCGCTGCAGCACCACTTTGAATTATTAGGTTGGGGAGAAGTCACTATTGTTATTCGTTTTTGGATCATTGCTGGGCTCAGCGTTGCACTTGGTTTAGGACTCTTTTATGCGCAATGGGTAAGCGCGTAAGTAGCTTTATATGGCCCTTAATTTTTCAAAGAGTCGAATCCTGATTTTAGGTGCAGGTGTTACTGGAACCGCTTTAGCGCAATCACTTACTCGTCGCGGAGCCACAATCGCAATTGCAGATGATAAGAAGATTCAAGATTCTTCATTTGATACTTTTTTGACTTCTGACATAGATGTTCATGATTGGCAGAGCGCTGTTGTTTCTCCGGGATGGAAACCCTCACATCCTTTAGTTCAAAAATTCATTGCAGCGGGTATACCTCTCACTAATGAAGTAGATCTCGCCTGGCAGATTAAGCAAGAAGAAGTTCCACAGCAGCGATGGTTCGCAATCACTGGAACGAATGGAAAGACAACAACTGTGGAAATGACTGCCGCGGCAATGCGCGCTGGAGGATTACATGCCACTGCTTGCGGCAACGTGGGCGATACAGTAATCGATGCCGTAGAAAGCAAAGACAAATTCGACGTCCTTGTGCTTGAACTATCTTCTTTTCAGATCCATTGGATGCAGACAGCGCAATTCAACGCAAGTGCAATTTTGAATATTGCTGATGATCACACAGATTGGCACGGAACATTTGAAGAGTACGCCCGTACAAAAGTTTCGCTTCTTGATTCAAGCTCAACGGCAATTCTAAATGCAGATGAAGGTGAAGTTGTTAAGAGATGTGCGCAATGGAAAGGTAGAAAAGTTTTCTTCTCACTCGACACCCCAGGCCCGGGTGAAATGGGGATTGTTGAAGAACTTTTAGTTGATCGAGCGTTTGTGGCCGATCCACAAGAAGCAGCAATGATCTGCGAGTTAACTGAGATTAAACCTACGGTTCCGCACAATGTTTCTAATGCACTGGCTGCTGCAGGTTTAGCACGCGCGGCAGGCGTTGACCATGAACATATAAGAAGCGCCCTTGCATCATTTACACCAGGGCGACACCGAATCGAAGAAGTACTTTCTCAATCAGGCATCACATGGATAGATGATTCCAAAGCCACTAATCCGCACGCAGCGGCTGCTTCCATTATGTCTGCACTATCGGTTGTGTGGATTGCTGGGGGATTGGCAAAAGGTGCGCGCATGGAAGAACTAATTGAGCGCTGCAGCAAAAGAATCAAAGCAGCCATTTTAATTGGTGATGACAAAGAACTTATTGAAAAAGCTATTCACGAAAAGGCTCCGCACATAGCAATAGTCAAAGTTGATGCACCATCGACTTATCATGTTGGTTCTGCGGATAACTCACTCATGGAAGATGTTGTAGAAGCTGCACGTGGGTTTGCAGTTGAAGGCGACACTGTCCTGCTTGCACCTGCTTGCGCTTCGATGGATCAATTTACAAATTACGCGGATCGCGGAGATCGTTTTGCGCAAGCAGTGAAGAAGGTGATTGCCGGTGAATGAGACAACACAGAAGTTCCTTGCCAGACCTTCAAGTTCTTACAAGATATTGCTCTGGTCCACTCTGGCACTGAGCATCCTCGGAGCCGTTATGGTTTTCTCGGCATCTTCAATTTATTCACTTGAGAATAAAGGTAATTCCTTTTCAGTCATTGGCCGTCAACTCTTCTTTCTCATTCTCTCTGTCCCACTTGGATATCTTGCTTCGCGTCAGAAACTAGAGCGCTGGAAGAACTTAGCGCGCTTTGGCTTTCTGATCTCTGCAATAGTTTTGATAATTGTGGCAATTCCGGGAGTTGGAAAAAGTGTAAACGGAAACCGAAATTGGATCAGCCTTGGATTTGTCGATATCCAACCGAGTGAAATTGTAAAGATGCTTATGATTTTGTGGGCTGCGCATATGTTGGCTACTCGCGAATATGCAGGGCGTCTTCAGAACAATGTTTTAGCTCTGATTACTCCAGGTTTTGCATTAGTTATGGGTTTGATCATGTTGGGAAGAGATCTAGGCACCACAGCAGTTTTCGCAGCAATTTTGGCTGGTTTGCTCTGGGTATCAGGTGTTTCCGGCAAGATATTTGGCGCTGTACTTGCTTCAGGTTTCACCCTTATTGCACTGGCTATCGCAACTGCGCCATATCGCGCACAAAGATTCTTGGTAGTTTTCGATCCGTTCGCACCTGAAGATTATAAAAATGCCGGATGGCAACCAGCGCACAGCCTTTTAGGACTTGCAAGTGGTGGAGTTTTTGGCGTTGGACTTGGTGCCAGCCGACAAAAGTGGGGAAACCTCGCAGAGGCCCACACAGATTTTATCTTTTCAGTTATTGGTGAAGAGTTGGGTTTATTTGGAACGATCATTGTTTTACTCCTCTTTAGTGCCCTCATCTTTTCAATCTTTAGAATCGCACTACGAGCAAAAGATCCAATGTCGAAGTATGCGTGCGCAGGTATTGGTGCATGGTTAGCTTTCCAAACAATAATGAATATCGGTTCAGCAACTTCAATGATTCCAGTTGTGGGCGTAACCCTTCCACTAATTTCATACGGTGGCTCATCACTTGTGGCTACTTATTTAGCTTTGGGTTTTGTTCTGGGGGCAGCACGCCGCGACCCAGCTGCAATGGCAGATCTGGGTAAGAAGTAATGAAGACAATTATTTTTGCTGGTGGCGGCACAGCTGGTCATGTTGAACCAGCGCTTTCCGTTGCAGAACAATGGATGAAGGAAAATCCAGGCGATAAATGTATTTTCTTGGGCACAAAACATGGATTAGAAGTGACGCTTGTTCCAGCTGCCGGATTCACTCTTCGAACAATAAAGAAGGTTGCTCTCCATCGAAAAGTGTCTCCTTCGGTACTGCTTCTTCCATTTAATTTATTTCAAGCAGTCATGCAGGCCCGATCAATTATCAAAGGAGCATCTCTGCTCATTGGTTTTGGTGGATACGTCAGCGCTGCTTCCTATATCGCCGCAAAGTCATGCGGCGTTCCAATTGTTATTCACGAAGCAAATGCACGTCCCGGAATAGCTAATCGATTGGGTGCGCTGCTTTCTTCCGCCCTCGCTGTTTCGACTCCAGTTAAAAGTGGCCCATTTAGCAATGCGCTGATTACTGGCATGCCACTTAAGTCATCCATTACTTCAATTATTTCTCGTAAAGAGTCAGATTGGAACGTAGTTCGGTCTGCTTCCAAGCGAACCCTTGGTTTTGATGACGCTCTGCCATTGGTATTGGTAGTTGGTGGTTCTCAGGGATCTCAAGTTATGAATACAGTTATCGAGCAATCATTGAAAACTTTACTTGAAAAGAAAATTCAAGTCATGCACTCACTTGGTAAGAAAAATGCTCTGCCCTCAGCACAGTCGGGGTATCAACCACACTCATATATTGCAGATATGGCAACAGCTTATCTCGCTGCGGATTTAGTCATCTCTCGTTCTGGCGCAGTTACATGTTCAGAGTTTGAGGCACTCGGTAAGTACGCTTTGTTTATTCCTCTTGCAATCGGAAATGGTGAACAACTACCAAATGCGCAACACCTCGCAGATCAAGGCCGTGCGCACGTTATTTCACAAAAAGAGTTCACATCACCATGGCTCTTAGGGCACATTGATTCGTTATTAGAAACTTCTAGAGCACTAGATGCGCAGGTTTCCACTGCAAATAGCACAGCACATGAGAAGATTACGGCTCTCATGCAAAACGTGCTGAGTTCTCACCAGTAGACGGGGGAGTATGAAGATGATTTCGCTCTCCGAGATATCTAGTAAGAAACTTCATTTCATAGGCATCGGTGGTGCCGGCATGAGTGGCCTGGCGCGAATCGCGCTGACGCACGGCGCACAAGTAAGTGGCTCAGATGAAAAAGATTCATCAGTGCTAGCAGCACTTTCGGCACTCGGCGCCACAGTCTTCTCTGCGCACAACGCAGAACACGTTCAAGGTGCAGATTTAATTATTTATTCAAATGCAATTTCGGCTTCAAACCCGGAACGAGTCGCAGCCGAGAAGTTAAACATTCCTGTCTATACCCGTGCACAAGCACTCGCTTTGCTTATGAGTGAATCAATTAGCATCGCTGTTGCAGGAACGCATGGCAAGACAACTACATCTTCAATGTTGACCGTGGCTCTCCAGGCGTGTGGTGTTGATCCCTCCTTTGCAATTGGCGGCACCATCAGTGCATCGGGATCAAATGCTCATCGAGGAACAGGTCAGTATTTCGTGGCCGAAGCAGATGAATCAGATGGCTCATTTATCGAGTACAAACCCTTTGGCGCAATTGTTACAAACGTCGAGCATGATCATGTTGATTACTTCGCAACCCCTGCAGACGTAACTGCAGCGTTTGAAGATTTTGCCCGAACAATTTCACCCGATGGTTTTCTTGTGTATTGCGCCGATGATGCTGGTTCACTGGCGCTTGGGCGGTTAAAGGGTAGTTATCTGAGCATTTCATATGGTGAAAATGCAGATAGCGACTTACATATCGATCAGGTTGAACTGCGAGCAAAGGGATCTCGTGCTCGAGCGTTATGGAAGGGTAAATCTATTGGCCACCTCGAATTAAATGTTCCAGGCCGTCATAATATTGATAACGCAGCTGCAGCCCTTGCAGTTGGTTTACATCTTGGGTTACCTACCGCTGGATTGCTTGCAGGGCTAGCATCTTTTGCTGGAACAGGTCGTCGCTTTGAATTAAAGGGAACAGTTCATGGCATTCGAGTAATTGATGACTATGGACATCACCCAACCGAGATTCGTGTAACTCTTGATGCAGCCAGACGCTACGCAGGAGATGGTCGTCTACTAGTTATTTTTCAACCCCATAGATATTCGCGCACTCAAGCATTTATGTCCGAGTTTGCATCAGCTCTATCTGTTGCCGATGATGTAACGTTGCTTGAAGTTTATGCAGCGAGTGAAAAACCTATTCCGGGTGTGAGTTCCGAAGCAATATCGCAATCGATGACGAATGGTAAGTATGTTCCAAACTTTGTGGATGCAACGGATTCGATAATTGACATGGCAAAACCAGGCGATGTCATCATGACTCTTGGCGCCGGCGATGTTTCTTCCCTTGGACCCATAATTGTTGATGGACTAACCAAACGCTTCGCGAGCAACTAAAACTTTTGACGATGCCACGAATACTTAAAGTCTTAATCTCCGTGATCTTGGTTTCTTCCCTTGTATATCTATTGGGATGGTCTTCTGTATTCACCGTTAAACGAGTCGAATACAGCGGCATAACCAACCCAATTCAAATTTCGGCTGTTGAAAGAAAAGTTGGAAAGCTCATTGGTACCAAGCTTGCACGTATCGAACCTCGACAAAATGCACGCAACATCACTTCGCTCTCATGGGTTGCAGAGGCGCAGGTTTCGCGTAACTGGTTTTCAAACTCTGTAACAATTTCAGTCACACCGCGAGAACCAATTGGTGCCTTTGCAGGCCGATATATAGATTCAACTGGCACGGTATTTGATCCAGTTGGAGCACCTGTCCAAGTGCCACAACTGAGTGCACCCACGGCTGAAATTGGATTATCGGCTGCCAAACTCTTCGCCTCCTTGCCCGTGGATTTTCGCCAGAACATCACCTCTATGAGTGCCCGAAGTGCCAATGATTTTTCAATGATCATGGACGGGCAGAACAGAAACCTCACACTTCGATTTGGAGATGCGCAGGAAATAGATCTAAAAATCAAAGTATTTAAAGCACTTATAGAACGAGCCGAGAACAAAAACATTTCAACTGTTGATGTATCCGCACCACATGCACCGATTGTTAAGTGAGAAAATAATTTAAAAATAATTCGTGGCGATGTTTGCTTACGGAGTTAATTCGCTTTACTTTCACCTCACGCATAAGAGAGAACACTAAATCTCAACTCGAGGTTTACCGTTCTCAAGGAGGAGTACCGTGGCTTCACCGCAGAATTATTTAGCTGTCATCAAAGTTGTTGGAATTGGTGGCGGTGGAGTTAATGCAATTAATCGAATGATTGATGTCGGACTCAAAGGCGTCGAGTTCATTGCAATTAATACTGATGCACAACATTTGTTAATGAGTGATGCTGATGTGAAGTTAGATATTGGTCGCAAATCAACTCGTGGACTTGGTGCAGGCGCTGCACCTGAAAAAGGTCGCGAAGCAGCACTTGATCACATTGATGAAATTGAAGAAATTTTGCGCGGTGCAGACATGGTATTTGTTACCGCAGGTGAAGGTGGCGGAACAGGAACAGGCGGTGCACCTGTAGTTGCAAAAATTGCACGAGAAATTGGCGCACTAACAATTGGTGTTGTTACCAAGCCATTTAGTTTTGAAGGAAAGATTCGTACTGCGCAAGCAGAAGAAGGAATCGAAGCACTGCGTTCTGAAGTAGACACACTTATCGTTATCCCAAATGATCGTCTGTTAGCAATTTCAGATCGTTCAATAACGGCAGTCGATGCCTTCAAGAGTGCCGATCAAGTTCTTCTCTCAGGCGTTCAGGGAATTACAGAGATAATTACACAACCAGGATTGATTAACCTTGACTTTGCAGATGTTAAAACAGTTATGACAGGTGCAGGTTCTGCACTCATGGGAATCGGATCTGCTCGCGGTGAGAACCGCGCAATTCGCGCAGCTGAACTTGCAATTTCAAGTCCATTACTTGAAGCATCAATTGATGGGGCAATGGGCGTACTTCTTTCAGTCGCTGGTGGTTCTGATCTAGGACTCTTTGAAATCAACGAAGCGTGCGAACTTGTACAAGCCGCAGCTCACCCCAACGCAAAAATTATTTTTGGAACAACTATTGATGACGCACTGGGTGATGAAGTTCGAATCACTGTTATTGCCGCCGGTTTCGATGGGGGAGAACCCAAGAAGGTTTCTGTGCCAGTGATCAATGCTGCAACCTTGGCTGGTAACGCCAACCCAGTGCCAAGCAACGATCCACTCGCGGTAGCACTCGATCTTGAAGCAGATCTAACTCCTCGACCACGTGTGACATTTGAAGAGTTAGTTGCTGAAGATGAAATTGATGTTCCAGACTTCATGAAATAAGAGTGAGCTTTACATTCTTCACAGATCGCCTTGGTGGATATAGCCAAGGCGATTTTTCTTCCCTTAATTTAGCTCTACATGTTCAAGATGATCCTTCATTAGTTTCAAAGAATCGCGAACTCATCGCTTCACAGCACGGACCAACGATGTACATGAATCAAGTGCATGGAAATACCGTGCAGATCATTACGAATTCTGATCAAGAAAGCCCAACATGCGACGCGCTTGTCACTGCAACCCCCGGAATCTCTTTAGCGGTACTTACGGCAGATTGCATTCCATTATTGCTTTCAAGTGCCAATGTGGTTGCCGCAGTACATGTTGGTAGGCGAGGTTTAGTAAATGGTGTGGCACGAAAAACTCTGCAAACAATGCAGGAATTAGGGGCCACCTCGATCACGGGAAAACTTGGGCCATCAATTTGCGGCACCTGTTATGAAGTGGATCAAAACACCTTTGATGAAGTTATAGGTCTATATCCTTTGGCTCGGTCTAGCACCGCGAGAAAAACTCCAGCTTTAGATCTTGCTAAAGCTTTGATAGCCGATCTTGAATCTTTATCAGTTGCGTGCACTGTTGATTCTCGATGCACCAATGAAGATCCGGACCTGTTTTCTTACCGTAAATCCCATCGCACCGGACGTCAGGCAGGTTTAATTAGATTATGACTTCACGCTATGACGAGATTTCAAGTAATTTAAATCGCGTACGCGAGCAGGTTAAACAAGCCGCCATTTCGGCCGGACGAAAAAATGATGAGATCACACTAATTGCGGTTACGAAAACTTTTCCAGTCAGCGATGTTCACATTTTGGCTAGCCTTGATGTGCATCATTACGGTGAAAATCGAGATTCAGATGCTGCCCCAAAGGCAGCAGCCATACCTGGAACCTGGCACTTTCAAGGACAGATTCAGAGCAATAAGTTGAAATCAATTGCTTCGTGGTCCAACGTCATTCATTCACTCGATGAGCTTCGACATATCCAGGCACTAGATAAAGTTGCGATTCATCGCATCGGAGTTTTTTTGCAAGTTTCCTTAGATGGCGCAGAAGGCAGGGGCGGGGCAGCACCTGGTGGACTATCCGAACTCGCAGATTGGGTACTGAAATCTAGAAATTTAGATTTAATGGGGTTGATGGCAGTTGCCCCATTGGGAGTTTCCAGTGATCAAGCATTTGAAAACCTAGCCGCTATTCACGCAGGATTTAAGGCTTCATATCCAATGGCCACATCCCTTTCTGCGGGCATGAGTAATGACTTTGAATCTGCCATTTCCTATGGTGCGACACATATTCGGGTGGGTAGTTCAATCCTCGGTTCACGCCCAACCCCCCAGTAACCTTTTAACCATGTCGAATGCAATGCGCCGTGTCGCAAACTACCTAGGTTTAGTTGATGACCCAGAAATCCAGAGCACAGTAGAAGCACCATCTACTCGCGTTCCTGATGTACGTATTCGTACTCGCGAACCACGCCATATTGCACCCGTGTTTAATCAAGAGAGCTCTCCGCAATTAGATCTTCCAACTCTTGATCGCATCATTACTTTGCACCCACGTTTTTATAACGAAGCGCGCACAATCGGTGAGCACTATCGTCAAGGAAATCCAGTCATCATTAACTTAACTGACATGGACGAAGCAGAGCGCAAGCGCCTTGTGGATTTTGCAAGTGGACTCGTATTCGGTCACAACGGAACAATTGAACGCGTGACATCAAAAGTTTTCCTACTCTCACCTGCAAACGTCAAGGTAAGTAGCGAAGACAAAGCTGCTGCAGCTGAAGCAAGCTTTTTCAATCAGAGCTGATAGTTAACTTATGTTACGTATCGGATCGATACTTCATTTAATTCTGCAAATATTTTTGTTTGCATTGTTGGGACGTTTGATTCTTGATTACGTCCGAATGTTTAAACCATCGTGGCGACCAAGCGGAATCATTTTGATTCTGGTTGAGGCGATTTACACCATCACAGATCGACCAATGAACTTCGTTCGCCGATTTGTTCCACCTCTTCGCTTAGGTGGCGCATCAATTGATTTATCTTTTATCGTGCTCTTCTTTGCGGTGCAGTTATTAATGCCGCTTGTTTTGCTAATTTAACTCTTCACTAATTTTACGTTAAATCCAATTTCACTATCTAGTACCGGCAGGCTTGTATCTCTTGTGAATTGAGTTGCTAGAACTTCGGCGCTGATGTGCTCTTGCGCAGACTCGATTGCAGTGACAATCTCATCAGGAGCATTCCACGCCACAGTGATGCGATCTGAAATATCAAAGCCACTTGTTTTGCGTGCGTCTTGAATAAAGCGAATAACTTCACGAACATTTCCGGCAGCAATCAGTGCTGGAGTCAGTTCAAGATCCAACGCAACACTTTCGCCTTCGTGGCTCGCAACCATCCAGCCGGTGCGAGGAACTTCAGTGATAACCAAGTCATCTAATTCAATGCTCCAGCCGCCAACTTGTGCGCTGCCTGAAGCGCGAAGAGTTTTAACAAGAGCTGTGGCATCTGTGGCTGCAATTGCCTTGGCAATCGCCTGAACTTCGCCACCAAACTTTGCACCCAAGGAGCGAAAGTTCGCTTTAACAGAAATATCAACTAAATCTCCATCAGCATCTGCGATGTCTGCAAGGTCTGCAACATTTAATTCATCTGCGATTTGCTCGCGCATATCACTTGGTAGCGCTGACCAACCGCTTGCAGCGATGAGGGCTCTTTGAAGTGGCTGGCGAATTTTGATTCCAGATTCAGCGCGAGCTGCGCGTCCTAGTTCAACAATGCGCCTTGTGAGTGCAACTTGTCCTGAAAGCACTGTGTCGATATCACTTTGATTTGCGACAGGAAAATCTGAAAGGTGTACTGATTTTGCTGCAGATGGGTTAACTGGGCGTACAAGTTCTTGCCAGACATGTTCTGAAATAAAAGGAACCATCGGGGCCATCAGTTGGGTCAAAGTTGTTAGGCATTCGTGAAGAGTTGCAAGAGCTGCCACATCGCCATCCCAGAAGCGTCTACGTGAGCGACGGACATACCAATTTGAAAGGTCATCAATGAATTGCGCAAGGGCCTTTCCTGCACCTTGTGAATCAAAGTTGGTTAGAGAACGTTCAACTTCATTAATCAGAAGTGAGAGTTCAGAGATAATCCAACGATCCATGACTGGGCGTGTATTTCGAGCGGGCGATTGCGAAAGATCAAAATTAGATGCCTGTGCGTAGAGAGAGTGGAAAGAGATGGTGTTCCAATAAGTGAGAAGAGTTTTTCTAACAACATCGCTAATTGCATCGTGGCCAACTCGACGAGCCGACCAAGGAGAGCCTGCAGCCAACATGTACCAACGAACAGCGTCTGCTCCGTGTTGATCCATCAACGCCATTGGTTCAATAACATTTCCAAGGTGCTTACTCATTTTGCGACCATCTTTATCAAGAATGTGTCCCAAACATAAGACGTTTTCATAAGATGACTTATCGAAAACAAGCGTTCCAATCGTCATCAAGGTATAAAACCAACCGCGAGTTTGATCGATAGCTTCGCAGATAAAGTCAGCAGGATATGAAGCTTCGAATTTTTCTTTACTGCCTTCTTGATGCGGATAGCCCCATTGAGCAAATGGCATCGCACCGGAGTCATACCAACAATCGATAACTTCTGGAACACGGACCATCGTTTCGGTGCACTCAGAACACTTGAAAGTGATGTCATCAACAAATGGACGGTGTGGATCGAGGTTGGATAACTCTTGGCCTGCACGCGCACCAAGGTCTGCAAGGGACTCGATACATACTTCGTGTTTGTTTTCGCAGCGCCAGATAGGAAGTGGAGTTCCCCAGTAACGATTACGAGAGAGCGCCCAGTCAATATTGTTATTTAGCCAATCACCGTATCGACCAGTTTTAATCGTCTCTGGATACCAATTCGTTGCCGCGTTTTCTCGCAAGAGTTCATCTTTAATCGATGTTGTGCGGATGTACCAGGATGGTTGTGCGTAATAAATAAGTGCTGTGTGGCAGCGCCAGCAATGAGGGTATGAGTGCTCATATGGTTGGTGGCGATACAAGAGTCCACGAGTTTTTAACTCTTTCACTAGTGGCTTATCTGCATCCTTAAAAAACATTCCGCCAACTAGTTCAACTTCTGCAAGGAAGTGACCATCGGGGGCAACAGGATTAACAACAGGCAATCCGTAGGCACGGCACACTTGCAAGTCATCAGCTCCAAAAGCAGGGGATTGGTGAACTAATCCGGTTCCATCTTCTGTTGTTACGTAGTCTGCTAATACAACAAAGTGAGAATCTGGGATTTCTACAAAATCAAATGGACGTGAATATGTTGTGCGCTCAAGGTCTTTGCCACTGATTTTCTTCAGGATTTTTACATCGCCCTGTAACTTTTCAAGAAGTGGTTCGGCAATAACTAAAACTTCTGTTTTTTCTTCATGCGTTACTTCGGCGGCAACGTAGGTAACCACAGGGTTAACGGCCACAGCTGTGTTTGAAACTAAGGTCCATGGAGTTGTAGTCCAGACGAGAAGCGCCGCACCAATTTCCTGAAGAGGACCAGATGTAATTGGAAAGCGAACATAGACAGATGGATCAGTAACAGTTTCATAGCCTTGCGCCAATTCGTGATCTGATAACCCAGTACCGCAACGTGGGCAATATGGCGCAACACGATGGTCTTGAACAAGCAAACCTTTTTTGTGAATCTGAGAAAGACTCCACCACACGCTTTCGACATAGGCAGGTGCCATAGTCCAATACGCCTCATCAAAATCAACCCAGAAACCCATGCGATTTGTCATCGCAGTAAAAGCATCTACGTGTCGTGTGACAGATTCGCGACACTTGTCATTGAATTGTGCGATACCAAATTTTTCGATGTCACCTTTGCCGCTAAAGCCCAACTCTTTTTCAACAGCAATCTCAACTGGAAGTCCGTGACAATCCCAACCAGCTTTACGAACAACTTGTTTGCCTTTCATTGTGTGAAAGCGCGGAAAGACATCCTTAAATACGCGAGCTTCAATGTGGTGCGTACCTGGCATTCCATTTGCAGTTGGAGGGCCTTCATAAAATGTCCACGTCGGTGCACCTTGCCGACCAGTCACAGACTCTTCGAATACTCCATTGGCTCGCCAAAAATCCAGGATCGAGTGCTCCATTGCTGGTAGATCAATCTGGGCTGGAATTGGGCGAAAGGACATAAGAGGGGAAGTCTATTCCATGCTCATCTGTAACTTTCTTCGTGGCGAAGTTGGTACTCACGCGCTAATCGGCATAAGGTGCGCGGCGTGCCGAAGAAACCGATAAAAAAAGCCGTCAAGAAAGCAGTCAAGAAGGCTGCAAAAAAGGTGGCGAAAAAGGCTCCGGCTAAAAAAGTTGCGAAGAAGGCTCCAGTTAAGAAAGCACCTGCCAAGAAGGCACCAGCTAAGAAAGCGCCAGCAAAAGCTGTAAAGAAAAATCCTGGCCGACCATTTCCTTCTAAGACAACCCTGACTGTTGATGAGAAATCACAAACAGTAAGTGTAAAAACTATTGTCGCTCCACAAAACACTCCTGTCGTTGAAGAGCGTCGCTTAGTTATGCCGCCTCCTGCGCGTCCGATAAAGAGTGGAAAGAAAGTTGCCCCCCTTAAACCAATTAAGCAGGCACCGACTCCTGTTGTCGTCTCTGATGGTGAGGCAGCATGGAACGCCGCAGAGCTCAAGGCGATTCGTAGCGAATTAGCAAAAGAATTAGTACGACTTCAAGCCGAACTGGCTGCAATTGAGAGTGAAATGGATGCACTCATTGCCGACGCTGGAGATGGCGCAGGAGATGATCAGGCAGATGCCGGCACCAAGACATTTGAACGCGAACACGAGATGTCTCTTGTGATCAATGCGCGTGACATGGTTTTACAAACAGAACGAGCTCTTGAGCGAATTGATACCAAGACGTACGGCAATTGCGAAGAGTGTGGTGCACCGATTGGCAAAGCACGTCTTCAAGTTTTCCCACGCGCAACACTCTGCATGCTCTGCAAGCAGAAAGAGGAACGGCGCTAATAATGCGCCCGTGGCGCTCGCTGTATCTCATCGCCTGGGTTGTCTGGTTATTTGATCTAGGAACAAAAGTCTGGGCTGTCAATGTCCTATCTTCGCGAGCAAATGTCGAAGTTCTAGGAACTTTTCTACAACTTACTTTTGTGAAAAACCCTGGAGCCGCATTCGGAATCGGCGCAGGAAGCACGATTATCTTTACGATCTTTGCATTCTCAGTTTTAGTAATCATCATTCGTTACGCAACTCAATTAACTTCTAAAGGATGGGCAGTTGTTTGCGGTCTAGTACTCGGTGGAATTCTTGGAAATCTTACGGATCGAATTTTCCGCGAGCCTGGCTTCTTGCAAGGTCACGTAATCGACTGGATTCAAATACCTAATTGGCCAGTGTTTAACATCGCAGATAGCGCTATTGTGATTGCAGCATTCATCGCAGTAGTCCTTACTATTCGAGATATTTCACCGATTTCACCAAAAGATCAGAGTTGAAAATGAGCCGAGTATCACGAACCCTGTCTGTTCCTGAAGGCGTAGCAGGTGAGCGCATCGATAGCGCGCTGACTCGAGTTCTTGGTCTTTCTCGAACCGCAGTTGTGCGTCTCCTAGAAGATGGCGACATCACTACTTCAGGAAAAGCCATGGCTAAGTCTGACAAAGTTACTGCGGGACAAATTATCGAAGTCTTGATGCCCGAAGAAAAGAACCCAGAACCAATTCCACTTACTCCCATCCCGGGCTTATCAATTATTTACAACGATGAATCAATAGTTGTCATCGATAAACCAGTTGGTTGCGCTGCTCATCCAAGTCCTGGTTGGGAAGGTCCAACAGTTGTTGGTGCACTGACTGCTGCGGGTTACACAATTTCAACCAGTGGTCCAGCTGAGCGAGCCGGAATCGTGCATCGTTTAGATGTTGGAACAAGTGGATTAATGGTTGTTGCAAAAACGGACCAGGCATACACATTTCTTAAAGAAGCTTTTAAGTCTCGCACGGTTACAAAGATTTACCATGCACTCATTCAAGGACATATGGACCCAAGTACCGGAACAATCGATGCACCAATTGATCGTCATCCAAAAGAAGATCACCGTTTTGCTGTTGTTGCCAATGGAAAAGAGAGCATTACCCATTACGAAGTAATTGAGTTTTACCGTGGCGTTTCATTAGTTCAAGTAGAACTTGAAACCGGTCGTACTCATCAGATTCGAGTTCACTTCTCAGCGCTACGCCATCCACTCGTGGGCGACCTGACCTACGGTGCAGATCCAGTTCTTGCCGCCTCACTATCAATGACTCGTCCATGGTTACACGCGATGCAACTCGAACTCACGCATCCAGTAACGGCAGAGCGCTTAACCTTTAATGCGCCATACCCTGCTGATCTCACAAATGCTCTGGCGTTGCTTTCAAGCGCAGTTCTTCCTTAACGACTAATCTCACCACCGATGTCATCTTTTGCCCACCTTCACGTTCATACCGAGTATTCAATGCTCGATGGTGCTGCGCGGGTTGCTGACCTAGTTGCTGAAGTAGCGCGCCAGGAGATGCCGGCAATCGCCATGACAGATCACGGCAATGTTTTCGGTGCTTTTGACTTTTATAAGCAAGCAAAAAAAGTTGGCGTAAAACCAATTATTGGAATCGAAGCCTACGTTGCACCCGAATCTCGCTTTGAGAAAAAACGAGTTAAGTGGGCCGATGGCGGAGAAGATGATGTTTCCGGTGGTGGTGCATATACGCACATGACGATCTTGGCTGAAAACAATGAAGGTCTTTCAAATCTTTTCCGGCTTTCATCTCTTGCCTCGCTCGAAGGCTATTACTACAAACCGCGTATGGACCGTGAATTACTCACAAAGTATTCAAAAGGATTAATTGCAACAACAGGATGTCCGGGTGGTGAAATTCAAACACGTCTTCGTATGGGCGCATTTAAAGAAGCCATGGCGGCCGCATCTGATTATCGCGATATCTTCGGTGCTGAAAACTTCTATCTTGAAATAATGGATCACGGAATTGATATCGAATCTCGCGTGAAAGCCGATCTACTCAAACTCGGTAAGGAACTTGGACTGCCGCTACTTGCAACAAATGATTTGCACTACACATTCAATGAAGACGCAAGATCTCATGAAGCTCTTTTGTGCGTGCAATCTGGTTCGACCCTGGCAGACCCTAAGCGTTTTAAATTTGATAACGATGAGTTTTATCTCAAAACCCCCGCACAGATGCGTGAGCTCTTTAAGGAGATTCCCGAAAGTTGCGATAACACTCTTTTGATTGCCGAGCGATGCAATGTCACTTTACGCGAAGGCGAAAACTTATTGCCACGCTTTGAAGTACCTGCGGGTGAAACAGAAGATTCATGGCTCATCAAAGAGTCAGAACGAGGATTGCAAGAGCGAATGGGTGCGCGGGTTACTGATGAACATCGCGCACGTTTGAAATATGAATTAGATGTCATGATCAAAATGGGATTTCCTGGGTACTTCTTAGTTGTTGCAGACCTTGTTACACATGCGAAGAAAGTTGGAATCCGAGTTGGCCCGGGTCGTGGTTCTGCAGCAGGTTCATTGGTTGCATACGCACTCGGAATAACCGGTCTTGATCCATTAGAACACGGCTTGCTCTTTGAGCGCTTCCTAAATCCAGAACGTATTTCGATGCCAGATATTGACTTGGACTTCGATGAACGCCGTCGCAGCGAAATGATTCGCTATGCAACTACAAAATACGGTGAAGATCGTGTTGCACAGATTATTACTTACGGCACCATCAAATCTAAGCAAGCAATCAAAGACTCCACCCGCGTACTTGGTTACCCATATGCCATTGGTGAAAAACTAACTAAAGCGTTACCGCCCTCCGTTATGGGAAAAGATATTTCACTCGCTGGAGTATTTGATCCAAGTGATGACAGATATTCAGAAGCAGGAGAGTTTAGAACTCTCTACGAAAGTGATCCTGATTCAAAGACAGTTGTTGATACCGCAATGGGTCTTGAAGGACTTAAACGTCAATGGGGCGTACACGCAGCCGGCGTGATTCTCTCTCGTGAGCCTTTACTAGATGTTATTCCTATTCATCGCCGTGAAGCTGATGGCTCGATCATCACTCAATTTGATATGGGTGCATGCGAAGCAACGGGCTTACTCAAGATGGATTTCTTGGGACTTCGAAATTTATCGGTCTTAGATGATGCGCTTTTGAATATCAAAGCAAATAAGGGCGTAGACATTGTTCTTGAAGATCTCACACTCGATGATAAAAAAACATTCGAGCTTCTCTCTCGCGGTGACACATTAGGAGTCTTTCAATTAGATGGTGGCCCAATGCGCGCACTATTGCGCAGCATGTCACCTGACTCTTTCCAAGACATATCAGCTGTTATTGCGCTATATCGCCCGGGACCAATGGGCGAAAACGCACATAACAACTATGCGGATCGAAAAAATAAACGTAAACCTGTCGAACCGATTCACTCTGAGTTATCTGAAGTCCTCAACGAGATTTTGGGCGACACATACGGTCTCATTGTTTATCAGGAACAAGTTATGGCTATTGCTCAAAAAGTCGCAGGTTTTTCTCTAGGTCGAGCAGATTTATTGCGCAAAGCAATGGGAAAGAAGAACAAGGAAATTCTTGATAAAGAATATGTTCCTTTTGAAGCAGGCATGAAAGCAAATGGTTTTGGTAACGCTGCAATCAAACGTCTATGGGATGTTCTCATTCCGTTCTCTGATTACGCCTTCAACAGAGCACACAGTGCAGGTTACGGTGTTGTGTCGTATTGGACTGCATATCTAAAGGCCAATTATCCAACCGAATACATGGCGGCCCTACTTACATCAGTGCGAGATGACAAAGATAAGTCCGCACTCTATTTGAGCGAGTGCCGACGTATGGGTATTCAAGTTCTGCCACCAGATGTCAACGAATCAGATGCTGAATACACACCACGCGGAACTGACATCAGGTTCGGTTTGGCCGCAATCAGAAATGTTGGTGAAGGCGTCGTCGCATCCATTAAGAGCGGACGTGATGCAAAGGGTCGTTACCAATCATTTGGAGATTTCTTAGCAAAAGTTGATGCGCAGGTATGCAATAAGAAAACAATCGAATCTCTCATCAAAGCCGGAGCTTTCGATTCACTCGGTCACACTCGTAAGGGTTTGATGGCAGTTTATCTAGAAGCCATTGATTCAGTTATCGAAACAAAACGCGCAGAAGCTATTGGCCAATTCGATTTGTTCGGGGGAGAGTCAGCAACCTCAGTATCAAATGTTGCACTCGACATCCCTGACGGTGAATGGGAAAAAGCAATGTTGCTCTCGTATGAAAGAGAGATGCTTGGGTTATACGTTTCAGATCATCCGCTGCTAGGCGTTGAACATGTTTTGCGCGCAGGCACAGATTTATCTATCAGCGAGTTGTTAGATGATGGCGGGCATCATGACCAGATTGTCACTATCGGCGGATTGATTACATCTGTTACTCGAAAAGTCACTAGACAAGGTGCGTCATGGGCGGTTGTGACAATCGAAGATCTCGAAGGATCTCTTGAGGCTTTGTTCTTCTCAAATACATACAACCAATACGCGTTAACTCTGACCGAAGATCGCATTGTCTTAATCCGTGGCCGAGTTGATAAGCGCGAAGATCAACTTCGATTCACAGCCCTTGAGATGAAGAGTGCAGATATCAATGCTGCCCCAACTGGGCCACTTGTTATTACTCTGCCAATCAATCAATGCACGCCTCCGGTTGTTGATCGGATGAAAGAGATTCTTCGTTCACACCCTGGAAAACGTGAAGTTCATTTGCATCTGGATGAAAATGGAATGCGTACAGTCATGAAATTAGAGACTTTGATTACGTCATCACCATCGCTCAGCGCTGATCTGAAATCAATTCTTGGGCCTAACTGCCTTCAGGGCTAGTAGAATTAGGACTTCCAGCGAACCGATTTTTTAGACAGTGCGAGGCACGCCAATGATGCGTTTAGTCGACCTTCGTGGTCAGCGCCTATCTAAATCTGGTTACACAAACCTTATTCCGCGTGCAGCACTCGATGTTGCAGAAGCGATGAAATTAGTTGAACCAATCTTGACTCGAGTAAAAAATGGAAATGAAAGTGATTTGATTGCACTTGCAAAAGAGTTCGACGCAATCGCTCCGCAATCTATCAAGGTCCCACGTGAAGAACTCACGAAAGCCCTTGCCGCGTTAGACCCAAAGATTCGCGCCGCACTTGAAATATCCGCTGAGCGCATTAGAAAAGTTCACAGCGATCAAATACGGGGCGAAACAACAACACGTGTCGTAGATGGTGGCAGCGTTACCGAAAAGTGGGTTCCAGTAGACCGAGTTGGTTTGTATGTGCCAGGCGGGCGCGCTGTTTATCCAAGTAGCGTGATGATGAATGTGATTCCCGCACAAATTGCAAAAGTTCAAAGCATTGCAATCGCATCTCCTCCTCAGAGTGACTTCGGTGGTTTGCCGCACCCAACAATTCTTGCAACCTGCGAACTACTCGGTGTCACAGAGGTATATGCAGTTGGGGGAGCGCAAGCTATTGCGCTCTTTGCATATGGCATGGAAAATCTCTGCGAAAAATGCGATCTTGTTACAGGTCCTGGAAATATTTATGTTGCTGCTGCAAAACGTGCACTTCGAGGAATCATCGGAATTGATTCAGAAGCTGGTCCAACAGAGATTGCAATCGTTGCAGATGAAACAGCAATTGCTGCAGATGTTGCAGCGGATTTAATCAGCCAAGCTGAACACGATGTGATTGCAGCTGCTGTCCTCATCACCAGTAGTGAAAAGCTCATTGATGATGTTCAGAAAGAACTCGCTATTCGTGTGCCTCGCACGAAACACTCTGCGCGAATCAAAGAGGCTTTAACAGGAATTCAATCGGCATTTGTATTGGTGGATTCCACAGAGCACGGTATCGAAGTTGCTAACGCATACGCCGCTGAACACTTAGAGATTCAAACTAAAGACAGCGCTAAAGATGCTCAGAAGATTAGAAATGCTGGCGCAGTTTTCATAGGGCGATTCTCTCCTGTTTCACTCGGCGATTACTCAGCAGGCTCTAATCACGTATTGCCCACAGGTGGTTGCGCATGTCACTCAAGCGGTTTATCGGTGCAAACATTCTTGCGTGGATTGCACTTTATCGAATACAACGAGAGCGCATTTACTGACATTGCACCGACTGTTATTACGTTGGCTAATTCAGAAGATCTACCCGCACACGGCGAAGCAATGGCCGTTCGTTTTGAAGATAAGAGCTCATCATGAGTACATGGCCACAATGGTTGCCGCTTCGTGACGAACTTGTGCCTATGACGCCGTATGGCGCTCCTCAAGTCAGCGCTGAAGCGTCACTCAATACAAATGAAAATCCATTTTCGCCATCACCTGCTCTGATTAAGGCAATTGCCGAACGAGTGAACACGATTGGTGAACAACTCAATCGCTATCCAGATCGCGAAGCAACAGCGTTGCGCACAGCCCTTGCTT
>CAZNWM010000001.1:44369-50453 GCA_964576975.1 uncultured Candidatus Planktophila sp. | reverse complement strand
CAACTCAATCGCTATCCAGATCGCGAAGCAACAGCGTTGCGCACAGCCCTTGCTTCTTACATTAACTCCCAATCTGGAACATCGATTGATATTTCAAATGTGTGGGCCGCTAACGGAAGCAACGAAATAATTCAATCCATTTTCTTAGCCTTTGGCCGCAAGTCTGCCCTTGGGTTCACACCTTCTTATTCGATGCATCCTTTAATTGCAAAAGTAACCGCTACACCGTGGATTGATGGCACTCGTCGCAAAGACTTTACATTGGATTGTGACGCAGCAGCTGCGCAAATCGAATCTCTCAGACCAGCACTAACTTTTGTAACAACTCCTAATAATCCGACCGGAAGCGCAGTACTGATTGGTGAAATAGAGAGCCTTGCGCGAAGCACTCAATCCGTCGGCGGATTACTCGTAATTGATGAAGCGTATGCTGAGTTTTCATCTGAACAATCAGCAGTAACTTTGATCGAGAAATATCCCAATGTTGTTGTTATCAGAACTATGAGTAAAGCATTTGCTTTTGCGGGTGCACGTGTTGGTTATTTAGTTGCGCATCCTTCTGTTATCGATGCCATGCGACTCGTTCGACTGCCGTATCACCTCAGCCTTCTGACTCAAGTCGCAGCCAGTGCGGCACTTGAATTTAGTGCGGAACTCTTGGCAACTGTTCAGGGATTAATTGCGGCCAGAGAAGATGTGGCGAGCCAGATGAATCAATTAGGCCTTGAAGTAGTTCCGAGTTGCTCCAATTTCTTGCTCTTTTCGGGTTTTAAGCGAGCGAGTGCAGATGTATGGAAAGATTTGCTCGATAAAGGGGTTCTCATTCGCGATGTGGGCCTCGAAGGATATTTGCGTGTAACCATCGGCAACGAGGTTGAAAATAAGAAGTTCATCTCGGCGTTAAAAGATGTTTTAAACAAGTAAAGACCAGCGAAGGGGATCCATAAATGAGAAGTGCACGCGTAGAACGTACAACGAAAGAGTCGAGCGTTCTTGTAGAACTAAATCTTGACGGACAGGGCAATATTTCCGTTGACACAGGCGTTGCATTCTTCGACCACATGCTTTCGCAATTAGGAAAGCACTCAGGCTTTGATCTCACTGTAAAAACAACTGGCGATATCGAAGTTGATTCGCACCACACTGTTGAAGACACATCCCTTGCCTTTGGACAAGCACTTCGTGAAGCACTCGGTGACAAAATAGGCATCCGCCGCTTTGGGGACGCCATGGTTCCATTGGATGAAGTTCTTGTGCAGGCAGCTGTTGACCTTTCAGGTCGTCCATATTTAGTGCACCGTCAACCAGAGATTGTTGAATTAATCGGAACCTTTGATACAACACTTGGCAAGCACATCTGGGAATCCATTGTTGCCGAAGCTCGCATTGCCCTTCACATCAGAGTTCTTGAAGGTCGCAATGCCCACCATGTATTTGAAGCGCAATTCAAGGCTGTAGCTCGTGCATTGCGAGATGCGGTTTCATTGGATGCACGTGTCTCAGGTATTCCATCTACTAAGGGCGTTCTTTGATAGCAATCTTGGATTACGGATCTGGAAATTTAAGATCTGCCCAACGTGCATTTGCTACAACTGGTCATGAAGTAAAAATTACATCTGACTTAGACGTTGCTTTGAAGGCGGACGGGTTAGTTGTTCCAGGGGTAGGTGCCTTCGCCGCGTGCATGGATGGCATAAATGGCATTAGTGCTGCAGAAGTAATTCGTGAAAGAAAGAACGCAGGCAAAGCAACACTTGGAATTTGTATCGGTATGCAGATTCTCTTTAGTGATGGGTTAGAACACGGTGCCCACAAAGGAATAGGTATCTGGCAAGGTGAAGTTAGCCAGTTGAAGGCACCAATTCTTCCCCACATGGGTTGGAACACAGTTGAAATCACAGGTCCTACACAACTGTTTAAGGGAGTAGAAAAAGAGTCTTTCTACTTTGTGCACTCATTCGCTGCTAAGAAATCAGTTGGTACATCACAAGCATGGTCCACACATGGCGAACGGTTCCTATCTGCTGTGGAAGATGGCGCATTATGTGCAACACAATTTCACCCGGAAAAATCTGGGCGAGCTGGATTGGCTTTAATTGCAAATTGGAGCGCAGGGTTATGAGTTACCTAGAACTTTTACCAGCCGTTGATGTAAAAGATGGTAAAGCAGTTCGCCTGGTGCAAGGCGAACTAAGTAAAGAAACCACCTATGGTTTGCCAATTGATGCCGCACTGGACTTTCAAAAATCTGGAGCCGAATGGATTCATCTAGTAGATCTAGATGCTGCATTTGGTATTGGCAGCAATGCGGAATTACTTGCAGGCGTTATCGGTGCACTCGATATTAAAGTTGAATTATCTGGCGGCATTAGAGATGACGAATCTTTGCGTAAGGCGCTTGCAACGGGTTGCACTCGAGTGAATTTAGGAACCGCAGCCCTTGAAAATCCTGAGTGGACATCACGTGTGATTGCAGAATTTGGTGATCGCATTGCCGTAGGCCTAGATGTGCGCGGTCGAGTTTTGTCTGCGCGCGGCTGGACTCGAGATGGTGGCGACTTATTCGAAACTATAGAGCGTCTCGACAAAGATGGTTGCGCACGTTACGTCGTTACCGATGTAACCAAAGATGGAACATTGGCCGGCCCAAACCTTGAGTTACTAAAGAGTGTTTGTGCAGTCACAAAAGCACCAGTTGTTGCAAGTGGGGGAGTTTCAAACTTAACCGACATTGAAAATTTAAGCGCACTGCGAAGTCTTGGAGTTGAAGGCGCAATTGTTGGTAAAGCACTTTATGCAGGGGCATTTACTTTGGAGCAAGCTCTAGAAGTGAGTCGTCGATGACTTTATCCGTTCGAATAATTGCGTGCCTCGATGTCACTGATGGACGAGTCGTTAAGGGCGTTAACTTCACAGATTTAGTTGATGCTGGAGATCCAGTTGAAATGGCTTCACTGTATGGATCAGAAGGAGTAGACGAGCTAACGTTTTTGGATATTTCGGCAAGTTCTGCTGGTCGCGAAACAACCCTTGATGTGGTTAGACGAACTGCAGAACAAGTTTTTATTCCGTTGACAGTCGGTGGCGGAATCCGAAGCGTTGAAGATGTCAATCAGTTACTCCGTGCTGGAGCCGATAAAGTTTCGATTAACACCGCAGCTCTGAAGCGGCCAGAACTCATTTCAGAAATCGTTGATCGATTTGGTTCGCAAGTATTAGTGCTGTCAGTGGATGCACGGCGAGCACGTACGGATTCTGGATTTGAAGTCACAACACATGGTGGACGCGAAAGCTCTGGAATGGATGCGATTGCATGGGTTGAGAAAGCATGCGCACTAGGCGTTGGTGAAATTTTACTTAATTCAATGGATGCAGATGGAACTCGTGCTGGCTATGACATCGGAATGATTTCAGCTGTCAGATCTGTTTCTAAAGTTCCACTCATTGCAAGTGGCGGAGCAGGTGCACTCTCAGATTTCGCCGCAGCCCTTGATGCGGGAGCAGATGCGCTTCTGGCAGCAAGTGTTTTCCACTTCGGGATTCACCGAGTTGGCGATGTGAAGTCATATTTGAGCGCTGCGGGATATTCCATTCGCACGCTTAATAACTCTTAGGGCAGAATTACGCCATGAGCAACTATCAGTTATCCGAGGATATTAAAGGGTTGCTCAAAGATCCCGATCTCTTAATCCCTGCAATCGCACAAGATGCGCAGACTAAAGAAGTATTGATGCTTGCCTATGTCAATCAACAAGCGTTGGCTCACATGATTGCAACAGCCACTGGAACATATTGGTCGAGATCGCGAAACGAGTTATGGGTAAAGGGTGCAACATCTGGACACACACAAAAAGTTATTTCACTTGCACTTGATTGCGATGGTGACGCTCTGCTCATTTCTGTAGAACAGATTGGAGCGGCTTGTCATACGGGCAAAAAAACTTGCTTTCATCAGCCGATTCAACTGGGATGAATCTAGAAGAGTTTCGCGAATATGCCCGTAGTTACAACGTTATTCCTGTAACTCGAAAACTATTGGCCGATGGAGAAACTCCGCTCGGTATTTATCGTAAACTCGCAAAAAGCGCCCCAAATACTTTCTTGCTTGAATCTGCCGAACATGGCGGTGCGTGGTCTAGATATTCATTCGTCGGCGTTCGTACAGAGTCAACACTGAGTGAAAAAGATGGTGCTGCCATTTGGATTGGAACCTATCCAGCGGGGGCACCCCAAGGTATAGATCCATTACAAGCACTTCGAATTAGCGCAACTCATTTAAAGTCACCAGTTATCGATGGGTTACCTCCACTTACAGGTGGCCTAGTTGGCTACATGGGTTATGACACCGTACGCAGATTAGAAAAAATTGGCAGTACATCAACAAAAGATTTGCCGCTTCCAGAGTTAGCGTTCATGTTGACTAGTGATCTTGCAGTGATGGATCACAGCGACGGCACCGTGACTCTCATTGCAAATGCCATCAATTGGGATGGCAGTGATAGCAGAGTTGATGAAGCCTACGCCGAATGCGTTGCTCGTTTAGATCGCATGCAGGACGAGTTGAACTCTCCACTCGATGGATTTGTTAGCGAACTCGAAGGTCGCACGCTTCCAGATTTTGATTCAAATACAACGCAAGACAAATACCGTCAATCAGTGAAGGAAATAAAGGAAGACATTTTGGCAGGAGAAGCTTTTCAAGTTGTTCTTTCGCAACGCTTTAGTGTTGATGTGAAAGCTGAACCCATAGATGTGTATCGAATGCTGCGCCTTCATAATCCAAGTCCTTACATGTATCTGTTTCAATTTAGCGACGGGATTAGTGTTGTCGGATCAAGCCCCGAAGCCCTTGTAAAGGTCAATCAAAAAGAGGTAATGGTGCATCCAATTGCCGGCACTAGAAAACGCTCAGCTTCACCAGAAGTAGATAAGAAGTTGGCAGAAGAGTTGCTGGCCGATCCGAAAGAGCGTGCTGAGCATTTGATGCTTGTTGATCTAGGACGCAATGATCTCGGTCGAATTTGTGAACCTGGAAGTGTAGAAGTCGTTGATTTCATGCACATTGAGCGTTACTCGCACGTAATGCATATTGTTTCAACAGTTACTGGAACGCTATCTGATAAATCAAATTGTGTTGATGCACTCTTTGCTGTTTTCCCAGCAGGAACTTTATCTGGAGCACCAAAACCACGAGCTATGCAGATAATTGAAGAACACGAAAGTACCCGACGCGGAATTTACGGGGGAGCAATTGGCTATATAGATTTCACAGGAAATATTGATACTTGCATTGCAATTCGTACAGCAGTTTTATTTGGTGGCAAGGCTTACGTTCAAGCAGGAGCAGGAATCGTTGCCGATTCAGATCCCGAGTCAGAAAATCAAGAGTGCAGAAATAAAGCTGCCGCAGTACTTGGGGCAGTACATGCAGCCAATCAATTAGCAGGCAAACGATGACAAACGTTCTGATATCAATTGCCACCATTGCAGTAGTTGTACTTGTGGCTTTCTTTCTTTCATCGCGATTGAAACTATCTTCGCGCTATGAAAGAAAACCAGAGCAGCCAAGTTCCTGGAATCGACAAGATCTCGGTGAAGATCCAAGCACTGACGGGCGTAAGTCATGAGTGTTCTAGACTCAATCATTGAAGGCGTAAAAGAAGATTTAGAATCACGCAGACTTTCACGAGCACAAATACTAGAAGCAATCGAAGTTGCGCCTGCTGTTCGATCTGATATTTCCAATTTTCAAAGTTCAGCACTTTCAGTTATTGCTGAAGTTAAGAGATCATCTCCAAGTAAAGGATCTCTCGCACCCATTTCAGACCCTGCTCTATTGGCTTGCCGATATGAAAAAGGTGGAGCACGAGCAATTAGTGTGCTTACCGAACGCCGTCGTTTTGGTGGTTCACTGGAAGATTTAGATGCTGTGCGTAGTGCTGTGAACGTGCCTATCTTGCGAAAAGATTTCATGGTTGATCAGTATCAATTTTTAGAAGCACGTGCGCATGGCGCAGATTTAGTCCTTCTTATAGTTGCAGCGCTATCAAAGAGTCAGCTCTCTGATTACCTAGCGCTCACTCA
>CAZNWM010000001.1:34743-44269 GCA_964576975.1 uncultured Candidatus Planktophila sp. | reverse complement strand
ATTTACTCGGACGACAGTAAGATTTGAGCATGAGCACATCATCGACAGAAAAGACTGATATTCGCGCTGGCCACTTTGGTCAGTTCGGCGGTCGATATGTGCCAGAAGCTTTAATTGGCGCACTTGATGAATTAGAAATCGCACATAACACTGCGCAAAAAGATCCAGAATTCCTTGCCGAGTTAGCACACCTACATAAAACATATTCTGGCCGCCCAAGCATCATCACTGAAGCAAAGAGATTTGCAGAACATGCTGGTGGTGCGCGAATAATTCTCAAGCGTGAAGATCTCAATCACACTGGCAGCCACAAGATTAATAACGTTCTAGGACAAGCACTTCTTGCAAAGCGCTCTGGCAAAAAACGTGTTATCGCTGAAACCGGTGCGGGTCAACATGGCGTTGCATCAGCAACGGCTGCAGCACTGATGGGTCTTGAATGTGTTGTCTACATGGGAGAAGAAGATACAAAGCGCCAATCTCTCAATGTTGCACGTATGAAGTTACTTGGAGCAGAAGTTGTTCCAGTAACAACAGGATCTAAGACTCTTAAAGATGCAATCAACGAAGCAATGCGCGACTGGGTGACAAATGTCGAAAGTACTAATTATCTTTTTGGCACAGTAGCTGGCCCTCATCCATTTCCAACGATGGTCAGAGATTTCCAAAAGATAATTGGAGAAGAAGCGCGCGCCCAAGTTATTGAACTAACTGGCAAACTCCCAGATGCTGTTCTTGCATGTGTGGGCGGCGGTTCAAATGCAATCGGTATTTTCTATGATTTCATCAAAGATACGGACGTTCGTTTAATTGGTCTCGAAGCAGGTGGAGATGGCGTTGAAACTGGTCGTCATGCCGCAACAATTACAGGTGGAACGCCTGGTGTTTTACATGGCGCACGCTCTTACTTGTTACAAGATGAAAATGGACAAACAGTTGAGTCGCACTCAATTTCTGCTGGATTAGATTACCCAGGCGTTGGACCTGAGCACGCATACCTCAGCGACATTGGTCGCGCCGAATATCGCGCCATTACGGATGCCGAGGCTATGTATGCATTTTCTTTACTCTGCAAAACAGAAGGAATAATTCCAGCGATTGAAACAGCGCACGCACTTGCAGGAGCACTCCAAGTGGGACGCGAATTAGGAAAAGATGCAACGCTTTTGATCAATCTTTCTGGACGTGGGGATAAAGACGTAGTTACAGCGGCAGATTACTTTGGAATTCCTCTTTAATGACGACTCCGCTTGCTGCATTATTTAAGAAAACACAATCTGAAAATAGAGCAGCACTTATTGCTTACATTCCTGCCGGATATCCAACACAAGAAGGATGCAAAGCAGTCATCGACGCTTTTGCAGATGCAGGAGTGGATGCAATTGAAATTGGTTTTCCATATAGCGATCCGGTAATGGATGGTCCGACAATTCAAGAAGCCGCAAACACTTCTCTTAATGCAGGTACTGGCTCGAAAGAGGTATTCGAAGCACTAGCTCACGCAACGAGCCGAGGTATCCCGAGCGTTGTTATGACGTACTGGAATCCAGTTGAAAAATACGGTGTTCAAAAATTTGCGACCTCTATCTCTTCAAATGCTGGCTCTGGCGTCATCACACCAGATCTTCCAGTTGATGAAGCGCAGCCGTGGAAGACTGCTTGCGAACAATCAAACATCAATTCAATATTTGTTGTGGCACCTAGTACTACTGATCAGCGCTTAGAGAAAGTAACTGCGCAGTGTTCAGGATTTGTGTACGCGGCATCATTAATGGGTGTCACTGGCGCACGTACTGGCATCTCTTCTGGCGCCAAGGATTTAGTGGATCGAATTAAAAAAGTAACTGACACTCCTGTAGCCGTTGGACTTGGCGTTTCAACTCGCGAACACGCCAAAGAGGTAGCTGCTTACGCTGACGGAGTCATCGTTGGATCAGCATTTATCAATGCTTTATCGGACGCCGATTCTTTAGATTCTGGAATAAAGGCAGTGCGAGCACTTGCCGAACAATTAGCACTGGGAGTTCGTGAAGGCCGAGGATGAAAAAACGCAGCCATGGATTGTGGTTGTTTCGGTGATGGAGGCGCGATTGACCCTAGTCAGACCAAGTATTTGGAGACCATTCTGCGCGATAGTGGTTTTGCGCTTTTAGGTTTTTATCTTATTCGCTATCCTTTAACCAAGTTCACTCTTAAAAAAGAGAGTCGCTCGAAAAAAACCATCACAAGAACTAACACCGGGAGAATAAGAAGATGTCATCAAAGACACCTAAAGGTCCAGATAACGTAACTCGCAATCTTGTCATTGGAATGGTTGTGCTGGTTGTTGCAGTCGGAGCTATTTTCTCTGTGATAAGCAATCGTGAGAACACATCTGCGGCCCTTCCTTCAAGTGTCTCTCAAGAAGATGGTTATGGAATTGTTTTCAATGGCGAACTCACCGGTGTTCCCGTAATTGATATTTGGGAAGATTTCCAATGTCCAGTCTGCGCTCGTTTCGAGCAGACAAATGGCGACTACATTGAAAAACTTATAGAAGAGAAGAAAGCAAAGGTTATTTATCACACGCTTTCCTTCCTTGGCCCTGAATCGGTGCTTGCGGCAAATGCAGCAGCATGCGCATCTGATGAGAATAAATTCCTTGGATTCCATAAAGCGTTTTACCAAAACTTGCCTGCAGAGAACTCTGGAGCAGTCACGACAGATTATTTAGTTGCCTTGGGTCAAGGCGTTGGAATTACTTCTGAGAAGTTCAAGAATTGTGTTGCAAACCTCGAATACCAGGGTTGGGTAAACAATGTTGCAGTTTCTGGCAGCGAGAAGAACGTCAACTCAACACCAACTGTGTTCATCAATGGAAAAGAAATTCGCAGAGGTACATCTGGTACCGATCTTGGTGAGTACTTCGATCCTTCAGCGTTTGCAAAAGCTGTAGAAGGTAAGTAAAAATTTTGAATAGATCGATCCCAACACCGAGTACTTCGGTATTGGAACTCGGTCCACTCACGATCCATTTCTATGCACTATGCATAATTGCTGGCATAGCCATTGCAGTATGGCTTGGCGATAAACGGTTCAGGTCGCACGGTGAAAATTTAGAAAACGTTGTTGCGGACGTTGCTATCTGGGCTGTCCCTTTTGGAATCATCGGTGGACGTTTGTATCACGTCATCTCTTCTCCGAGTCAATACTTTGGCAAGAACGGTAATCCCATCGATGCGCTAAAGATTTGGCAAGGTGGTTTAGGAATTTGGGGCGCAATCTCAGTTGGAGCTATTGCAGCTTATTTTGCATATAAGAGGCAGCAAAAGAAAAAAGATTTGCCTGCATTTGGATATTTTCTAGACGCACTTGCGCCAGGAATTTTGCTTGCACAAGCAGTAGGGCGTCTAGGTAATTGGTTTAATGGAGAATTATTCGGTCGTCCCACTGATCTTCCATGGGCATTAGAAATTCCAGTATCAAAGCGTCCAGATGATTACGCATCATTTGCAACATTTCACCCAACATTTCTTTACGAATTGATTTGGTGCACTCTAATCGCTGCAGGGCTAATTCTTTGGGCCAAAAAGTTAGCACCAGGTCAGGTGTTTAGTGCATACGTAGCTTTGTACAGCGCTGGTCGGTTACTGATCGAAATCATTCGAATTGATGAAGCAAATACCATCGCAGGCGTGCGCTTGAATGTTTGGGTTAGCGCGATTCTTGCAATTCTTGCACTTCTTAATTACCTAAGATTGGGACGTTCTTCGGCTAAGATTTAAAGATGGCCCTTGAGGATGTATACGCCCGAAATCTGGAGCATCGCACTCATCGTGCCGGTTGGCTTCGAGCAGCAGTTCTTGGTGCAAATGATGGTTTGGTTTCAACAGCATCACTCATGATTGGTGTTGCCGCAGCACAAGCCGATAGCTTCTTAATCACCGCTGGTCTTGCAGGAATTTCTGCGGGTGCCATGTCAATGGCAGTTGGCGAATATGTTTCAGTTCGCTCACAAAATGACATTGAAGAATCAGATCGCATCTTGGAAATACAGCATTTAGCAATAGATCCAGAAGGTGAGTTACAAGAACTCAAACACATCTATATTGAACGTGGCTTAACTCCAGAATTAGCCGAGCAAGTAGCAAAAGCGATGCACGAACATGATGCGCTAAAGGCGCACTTGCGTGATGAACTCGGTCAGTTCCCACATACAAAGGCGCGTCCAATTCAAGCCGCATTTGCATCGGCTGCAAGCTTTACATTGGGTGGAAGCATTCCTTTTCTAGGCGCATTTGCTCCAACCCTTGGGGCTAAAGCTTGGAGCATTGTTGGATTCACTCTCGCAGGACTTTTAATCACTGGCGTTCTCAGCGCGCGAATCGCAGGATCAGCTGTTTTCAAGCCAACACTTCGAGTGATGCTGGGAGGCTGTGTGGGTATGGCAATTACTGCCGGAATAGGTCAGCTCGCACACATAAGCGGGATTTAACTCAACAAATTCGCTATTGGATTTGCTCTTTTTCTTGCTACGCTTTGCTACGTAACACTCACAAGGGCCAAGGTTGTCCCTGCAATTTCTTCGACAACTGGAGCACCGAAAACAATGAGTTTGCAATCCAATTATCCAAGCGCACAGGGTTTATATGATCCTGCCAACGAGCATGATGCTTGTGGTGTCGCGATGGTTGCAACGTTAAACAAAGTTGCTTCGCATTCAATTGTTGCAAGCGGTCTTACTGCTCTTCGAAATCTTGAGCATCGTGGTGCATCGGGGGCCGAACCAGATAGCGGAGATGGCGCAGGAATCCTGATCTGCGTTCCAGATGACTTCTATCGCTCTGTAGTTAACTTTGAATTACCTAAAGAAGGTTTTTACGCGACTGGTATTGGATTTATTCAACCGGATGCTGATGTCAAAAAATCTATCGAGTCACTCGCGCAAGAAGAGGGCTTAATTGTTCTTGGCTGGCGTGAATTACCAATTAATTCTGCCTCACTTGGAAAAACAGCCATATCGGTAATGCCGCGTTTTGAGCAGGTTTTTCTTGCAGGTAAGCACCAAGAATCTGGCATCAACTTAGATCGTCTAGCTTTTTGTCTGCGAAAGCGGGCAGAGCATTCTTTGCCAATCTATTTTCCTTCGCTATCTTCAAAAACAATTGTTTACAAAGGGATGCTCACAACTGGCCAGCTAGAAGAGTTCTTTCCTGACTTAAGTGATGAAAGAGTCATATCTCCACTTGCATTAGTTCACTCACGTTTTTCCACTAATACTTTTCCATCGTGGCCGCTAGCGCACCCTTACCGATTCATCGCACACAATGGCGAAATCAATACCGTTAAAGGTAATCGTAATTGGATTCGCGCACGCGAAAGTCTTTTACAAAGTGATGTGATTCCAGGAGATCTCAAACGAATATTTCCAATTGTCGACCCATCAGGTAGTGACTCTGCTTCCTTCGATGAAGTATTGGAGCTTCTGTATTTAGGTGGTCGTTCACTTCCTCACTCAGTATTGATGATGATTCCTGAAGCGTGGGAAAACCATACTTCTATGTCACAAGAGCGAAGAGATTTCTACGCTTTCCACGCATCTTTGATGGAACCGTGGGATGGACCTGCGTGCGTAACTTTCACAGATGGGAATCAAATAGGCGCAGTACTTGATCGAAATGGATTACGCCCGTCACGTTTTTGGATTACTAAAGATGGTTTAGTTGTTCTAGCCAGTGAGGTTGGAGTACTTGATTTTCCAGCTGATCAAATTCTTCGTAAAGGCCGCCTACAGCCCGGCAAAATGTTCCTAGTAGATATAGAACAAGGCCGCATCATCGAAGATGCAGAGATTAAAGATTCATTGGCACGCAGCGCTCCTTATGCAAAGTGGCTACACGAAGGAATGATTAGCCTTAATGATTTGCCACCACGTGAGCATATTATTTATCCGCACTCTTCCGTTGTTCGCAGACAGCGAGCTTTTGGATACACAGAAGAAGAGCTTCGAATTCTTATTACGCCAATGGCGAAGAACGGTGCAGAACCACTTGGTTCCATGGGTACTGATTCGCCAATTGCTGCCTTATCTGAAAAACCAAGACTTTTATTTGATTATTTCTCTCAACTATTTGCTCAAGTTACAAATCCACCGCTAGATGCAATTCGCGAGGAACTTGTAACGAGTCTGGGTGGATCTGTTGGCCCTGAGCACAATTTGTTAGATCCGGGTCCGTCATCGTGTCGACAGATTTCTCTACCATTTCCAGTCATTGATAATGATGAATTAGCAAAAATTATTAACGTAAATGCCGATGGTGAGTATCCCGGCTTTTCTACCCACGTTGTTCGCGGACTCTTTCAAGTTGCCGGTGGGGGAGAATCACTTCGCAAGCGTTTAGATGAAATCGCCGCAGAAGTATCCGCCGCTATTGCAGAAGGCGCTCGAATCATTATTTTGTCTGACCGAGATGGCGATGCCGAAGATGCACCGATCCCATCTTTGCTTCTGACATCAGCAGTACACCATCATTTGATCAGAGAAAAAACTCGAACCAAAGTTGGATTAATTGTTGAAGCAGGCGATGTCCGTGAAGTCCACCACGTTGCATTATTAGTTGGTTACGGAGCCGGAGCTGTAAACCCTTACCTAGCGATGGAGAGCGCCGAAGATTTAGTTCTTCAAGGCGTAATCACTGGAATAACTCCAGAAAAAGCTGTCCGTAATCTAATTAAGAGTTTAGGCAAAGGTGTTCTCAAAGTTATGTCCAAAATGGGAATTTCAACTCTTGCCTCATACACAGGTGCTCAAGTTTTCGAAGCCATTGGCTTGTCACAAGAGTTAGTGGATAGATACTTCACCGGAACAACATCGCGCCTAGGTGGAATCGATTTAGACATCATTGCGAAAGAAACAATCGCGCGTCACCACGTTGCATATCCACCAGGCGGAGAAGTTCCAGGCTCACGCAGACTTCCAATTGGTGGCGAGTATCAATGGCGCCGCGAAGGTGAGCCACACTTATTTGATCCTGAAACTGTCTTCACCCTGCAGCACTCAACACGCGCAAAGAGGTATGACATTTTCAAGAGATACACAAAGAAGATTGATGAACAGAGCAAAGAGTTAATGACTCTACGCGGTTTGTTTACCTTCAAAGAACGCACGCCTATTTCAATTGACGAAGTGGAACCTGTTGCAGATATCTTGAAACGTTTTTCAACGGGTGCGATGTCATATGGATCTATCTCTCAAGAAGCTCACGAAACCTTAGCCATCGCCATGAATCGCATCGGTGCTAAATCCAATACGGGTGAAGGTGGTGAAGATCCAGAACGTTATCTGCCAATGGCAAATGGAGATTCCAAGCGCTCTTCGATTAAGCAAGTTGCAAGTGGTCGATTCGGAGTAACAAGTGATTACTTGGTCAATGCCGATGACATTCAAATTAAGATCGCACAAGGTGCAAAGCCTGGTGAAGGTGGTCAACTACCCGGAAACAAGGTTTATCCGTGGATTGCAAAGGTTAGATACTCAACTCCTGGTGTGGGATTGATTTCACCGCCACCTCACCACGATATTTATTCCATTGAAGATTTAGCTCAACTTATCCACGACTTAAAGAATGCCAATAACAAAGCACGCATTCACGTAAAGCTAGTGGCAGAAGTTGGAGTTGGAACAGTTGCAGCTGGTGTCAGCAAAGCTCACGCAGATGTTGTTCTGATTTCCGGACACGATGGTGGTACCGGTGCCTCGCCGCTGACATCCCTCAAGCATGCTGGTGCGCCGTGGGAATTGGGATTGGCAGAAACACAACAAACACTATTGCTTAATGGCTTACGCGATCGCATCGTTGTTCAAGCAGATGGACAACTAAAGACAGGTCGCGACGTTGTTATTGCAGCACTCTTAGGTGCCGAAGAGTTTGGTTTTGCAACAGCGCCATTAGTTGTCTCCGGTTGCGTAATGATGCGTGTCTGCCATCTAGATACTTGCCCAGTTGGCGTTGCAACTCAGAATCCCGAACTACGTAAACGCTTTACAGGTAAACCAGAGTTCGTTGAAACATTCTTTGAATACATCGCCGAAGAAGTTCGTGAACTATTGGCGCAACTTGGATTCAGAACTTTGCAGGAGGCGATAGGACATGTTGAGTATTTGGATACAAGAGATGCCGTTAATTACTGGAAAGCACACGGATTAAATCTTGCTCCATTGTTGATGCGCCCAGATGTTCCAAGCCCGCTTCACCGCACAACTACTCAAGATCACGGTTTAGTCAATGCTCTAGATAACAAGCTCATTGAGTTATCTGCTGCAGCACTTGCGAAGAAAGAACCAGTTCGAATCGATGTTCCTGTCAGAAATGTTAATCGCACTGTCGGAACAATGTTGGGTTCAGAAATCACCCGAGCATTTGGTGCAGAGGGACTTGCACCAGGCACGATAGATGTAACTCTGCACGGTTCTTCTGGACAATCCCTTGGAGCATTTATCCCGCGCGGATTGACTATCCGTTTATACGGTGATGCCAATGACTATGTAGCAAAGGGAATTTCAGGTGGACGCGTAATAGTTCGCCCCGATGAAAAGGCACAGTTTGCTTCGCAACAAAACGTAATTGCAGGAAACGTTATTGGTTATGGGGCAACATCAGGTGAGATTTTGATTCGTGGTCTAGTTGGCGAAAGATTCTGCGTCAGAAATTCAGGTGTCACAGCAATCGTTGAGGGAGTTGGCGATCACGGTTGCGAATATATGACTGGTGGCACCGTTGTTGTTCTTGGTCAGACTGGAAGAAACTTTGCAGCAGGCATGTCCGGCGGAAGAGCTTTTGTTCTCGATTTGAATTCCGCCAACGTCAATCAAGAAATGGTGGACATCCTTGCTGTGCCTAACGATCAGAAAGAAGCTCTTCGCTCGTTGATTTCTTCTTTCGAAGTTGAAACTGGTTCAGAAATCGCGCACGAACTTCTTGCAGATTGGGAAAAGGCGCTCTCTCGTATTTCACTGGTTATGCCACGTGATTATTCGCGAGTACTTGGCGCAATCGAAAAAGCCAATCGCGAAGGATTGCCTGTCGATCAATATGTGATGGAGGTGGCTTCACTTGGCTGATCCAAAAGGATTTTTATCTACTCCACGCGAACTGCCGAAACGTCGTCCTGTTGATGTTCGCATTAAAGACTGGAATGAAGTGTATGAACCACAGAGTTTCGAACACCTACAAAAGCAAGCTGGACGCTGCATGGATTGCGGCATTCCTTTTTGTCATCAAGGCTGCCCACTAGGAAATCTCATTCCAGAGTGGAATGACTTAATGTGGCGTTCCGATAAAGAAGGTGCAATCGATCGCCTACACGCAACAAATAACTTTCCAGAGTTCACGGGCCGCTTATGTCCAGCGCCATGTGAAACAGCGTGTGTTATCGGCATCAATGCAGACGCCGTCACAATCAAACAAGTAGAACTTCGAACAATCGAAGAAGCCTTTGGCGCATCGAATGTAAAACCTCTGCCACCAGATCGTTTATCGGGTAAGAC
>CAZNWM010000001.1:25415-34643 GCA_964576975.1 uncultured Candidatus Planktophila sp. | reverse complement strand
GGGCGCGACTTCAAGGGCATCTATCAAGCGATGGAGTATCTGCCTTGGGGTAACAAAGAAGCGCTTGGCGAAATTACAGAGCGACCAATAAATGTTGAAGGTAAAGATGTAATCATATTAGGTGGTGGAGACACTGGCGCTGATTGTTTAGGTACCGCAATACGCCAAGGAGCTAAATCTGTTACGCAATTAGAAATCATGCCGCGACCAACTGATGAGCGACCATCTTCTGCGCCATGGCCGATGTATCCAATGATCTTTAGAGTTTCCAGTGCTCACGAAGAGTCCGATAATCGAATTTTCTCTGTTAGTACCGAAGAGTTCTTGGGTGATTCTGATGGAAATTTACGAGCACTCAAGATTGTTGAAACTGAGTTTAAAGACGGAAAGTTTTCACCTATCCCTGGAACAGAACGAGAAATTCCTGCGCAATTTGCTTTCTTGGCAATGGGTTTCACCGGGCCAGAGCAAAATGCACTTATCGAACAATTAGAAGTAGAACTAGATGATCGTGGAAATATTAAGCGTGATACAAATTTCCAAACAACAGCAGAAGGTGTATTCGTTGCAGGAGATGCTGGGCGCGGGCAATCACTTATTGTGTGGGCTATCGCTGAAGGTCGAAGCGCGGCTGCTGCTGTTGATACTTATCTAACTGAAGAAAAATCACAGTTGCATGCACCAATTCTTCCAACTGCCCGTCCACTTGTTTTATAGATAGGGTAGAGCCATGCGCCACGCGAAAATAGTTTGCACAATGGGTCCAGCAGTTGAAGCTGATGGAAAAGTTGAGCAATTAATCGCCGCTGGCATGAATATGGCTCGCCTTAATCTTTCGCACGGGACTTATGCCGATCATCAGAGCCGAATGGATGCGGTCAGAAACGCGGCTTCCAAAGCCGGTGTACCAATCGCTGTCCTAGTTGATTTGCAGGGGCCAAAGATTCGCCTAGCCCGTTTTGCTAATGGCCCACATGAGTTATCGCGCGGCGATGTTTTCACAATCACCACTGATGAAATCGAAGGAACAAAAGATCGTGTAGGTACTACCTACAAAGGATTGCCGGGGGACTGCAAAGCGGGAGATCGCATCCTTATCGATGATGGAAAAGTAACTGTGCAAGTTACATCCGTTACAAATACAGATGTAGTTACAAAGGTCATTGAGCCTGGAGCTGTGAGCAACAACAAGGGAATTAACTTGCCAGGTGTTGCAGTCTCGGTTCCAGCACTATCTGAAAAAGATGTTGAAGACTTGCGTTGGGGTTTGAAAGCAGGAGCAGATTTTATTGCCCTCTCATTTGTGCGAAGCGCGGATGACATCAAAGATGTACATCGCATCATGGATGAAGAAGGAATTCGCGTTCCAGTTATTGCAAAGATTGAAAAACCACAGGCAGTAGCAAATCTTGAAGGCATCGTTGCAGCATTCGATGGCATCATGGTTGCTCGCGGTGATCTAGGCGTAGAACTTCCTATCGAAGATGTTCCGCTTGTTCAAAAGCACTGCATTGAACTTGCTCGCGACGCAGCAAAGCCTGTCATTGTCGCAACACAGATGCTGGATTCAATGATCACCAACTCACGTCCTACTCGTGCAGAGGCAACCGATTGCGCCAACGCTGTCTTAGATGGCGCCGATGCATTGATGCTCTCAGGTGAAACTAGTGTTGGCGAGTTTGCGATTGAAGCAGTTGAAACAATGGCACGTATTATTCAAAAAACTGAAGAAGGTGGACTAGATCGCATTCGCCCCATCATCAATTCACCACGAACAAAGGGTGGAGCAATCACAAAGGCGGCCACAGAAGTTGGTGCGATTGTTGAAGCCAAGTATTTAGTTGCCTTTACCCAAAGCGGCGATTCAGCTCGTCGCATGTCGCGTCTTCGCTCACCAATTCCAATCTTGGCTCTGACGCCAGAAGTTGGTACCTACAACCGTCTTGCTCTTACATGGGGTGTCGAACCGATGATTACCGAGATGGTTAAGCACACAGACGACATGGTTAAGTTAGTAGATACCGTATTAATCCAAAGTGGTCGTGCCAAAAAAGGTGAAAACGTGATGATTGTTGCTGGCTCACCTCCCGGAATTCCAGGATCCACAAATGCGATGCGTGTACATATCGTTGGTGACGCCATCGCTGGCGTAGCCCCTGGCTATCGCTAATCACGCTTACATTTTCACCGATTCACTTTGCGCGTTAGACTTTTACCGCGCCTCGGTACTCCAACGGTAGAGAGGGCAGTCTCAAACACTGCATAGTGTCGGTTCGAATCCGACTCGGGGCACATGAGCACAATACGAATTTTGGTCGCAGAAGATGAAGCGCTTATTCGTATGGATTTAGTTGAGATGCTCACTGAATCTGGTTACCAAGTTATTGCGCAAGCAACAAATGGAGCAGAAGCAATCGAATTAGCAAAAGAATACAAACCAGATTTAGCAATACTTGATGTAAAGATGCCTGTACTAGATGGAATATCGGCAGCAGAAGAAATAATCTCTATTGCACCAGTCTTAATGCTGACAGCCTTTAGTCAAAGAGAACTCGTTGATCGTGCGCGCGATGCAGGCGTTATGGCATACGTTGTTAAACCATTTACTATCAATGATTTGATTCCATCCATTGAAATTGCTATCAGCAGGCACACCCAAATGAAATCACTTGCAGAAGAAGTTGCAGATTTACACGAGCGTTTGGAAACTCGAAAATTAGTTGATAAAGCCAAGGGTATTTTGATGCAAGCCCTCAATCTCTCAGAACCCGAAGCCTTCTCGTGGATACAGCGAGCGGCCATGGATCGGCGCCTGAGTATGAAGGCGGTAGCCGAGGCAGTCATTTCCCCCAGCGCCGTTCCTGAGGGCAAATAAGCGCTCAAAATGTAATCTGGTCGTGACCATTCACGCTCAACTCCACCTTGTCCGAATGCGCCTATTGCCATTACCCTTCTCATCTCCCTGTCCCGGGACACAAGAACAGGAAAGGCAATACATGAAAAAGATCATCTCGATCGTTTCTGCAACAGCTTTAGCTGTTGGATTAACAGTTGCTGCTGCTCCAAGCGCATTTGCTGCATGCGGTGGCGACCTAAAGATTTACTTCCAAGGTGCACTAACTGGTCCATACGCTGAGACTGGCATCAACGAATACAACGGCGTAAAGCTCGCAATTGATAAGTACAACGCAACAAACCCAAAGACAAAGCTTGCATACGATGCAATTGATACAGAAGCATCAGGTGCAAAGTCACCAGCTCTTGCAGCAAAGGTTGTTGCAGATGAGTGTGCACTCGGCGTTGTCGGCGGTATGTACTCAGGTGAAACAATCAACGCAATGCCAATTTATGATGGCGGTGGAGTTCCTGTAATTTCACCATCAGCAACAAACCCAGCTCTTACAAATAAGTCTCCTTACTTCCACCGCGTCGTAGGTTCTGACCTTGTACAGGGACCAGCTCTTGCTCAAATCGCAATTGGCTTGAAGTCAAAGCTATTCGTTGTTGATGACGCAACTGCATACGGTAAGGGTCTTGCAACTATCGTTAAGAAGAATGCTTCAAAGATCATCGTAGGTACTGATGGTGTTACAGAAGGTACAACTAACTTCTCATCAGTTGTTGCTAAGGTTGCAAAATCAAAGGCAACAGCGGTGTTCTATGGTGGTTACTACCCAGAAGCTGCAATCTTCATCAAGGCACTTCGCGATAATCCTGCAACTAAGAAAGTTGCATTCATCGCAGGTGACGGAGTTCTAGATGGTGAGTACATCAAACTTGCTAAGCGCAACGCTGAAGGTACCTACCTCACAGCTCCAGGAGAGCCAATGGATAAGGTTGCACCAGCACTAGCTAAGGAATACAAGGCCAAGTTCAATCGCGAACACGGTCTCTACACACTAGAGGCTTACAACGCAGCTTATGTATTCACACAAGGCGTGAAGGCTGGAAAGACAACTCGCGCAGCCCTAGCAGACTGGTTAGACACCGCAGTTGTTAAGGCTGTCGGTTCAACAATTTCATTCTCAGCAACTGGAGATCCAGACAAGATCGTGATGAACCAGTACACAATTAAGAATGGAAAGATGGTTTGGGTAAAGAAGCTTTCATAAGCTGAATTTGTCTAACATCAATTAGCAATGCGTGGCAGGTGCTTCCGGGTACCTGCCACGCATCGCAATAACCAGAAGGATAAAAAGTGGATTTTTCAATCTTAATAACAAATTTTTGGTCACTCGGTCTAGACGGGATCGTAGTAGGAGCTATTTATGCTCTGATCTCTCTCGGGTACACCTTGGTGTATGGCGTATTGCGCTTGATTAACTTCGCGCACTCTGAAATTTTTATGATCGGCACAATGGCTGTCTACTTCGTCATTTTGCAATTTGGATTTACGGGTTACGAAGACCCTCTACCGCTTATTCAGTTCATTGGTATTTTCTTACTGCTTGCAACAGTAGCTGCGCTAGTAAGTGGCGGTTCAGCAGTGCTCCTAGAAATTGTTGCATACCGCAGGTTACGAAATATGAATGCGAGTCGTCTCAGCTCACTAATTTCTGCCATTGGGGCATCCTTTGTGCTTACCGAGGTGTTCCGTATTATTTCGGACTCCAAAAATTTGGATTTTCCACGCTTGATCAACAAAGACCCGTTTTTCACATGGGGAACTTTGTACTTATCAGCAGATAAAGTTCTCGTGATCGTCGGTGCTGCAATAATTTTCTTCTTCCTGAACCGAATTATCAATCACACAAAACTTGGTCTCGGAATTCGAGCAGTGTCACAAGATGAGCGCACCGCAATTCTCATGGGCGTGAATGTGAACAAAGTAATTTCCTACACTTTCCTACTCGGTGGCGTGCTTGCTGGCGTTGGTTCCGCTTTCTATATGGTCTTCTATGAAACTACGAAGGCGAATGTTGGTTTTCTTGTGGGTATTTCTGCGTTTACGGCTGCAGTACTTGGCGGTATCGGAAACGTAAAGGGAGCCCTCTATGGCTCATTCGCACTTGGATTAATACAGCAGTACACATCAGCTGTTCTCGGATATAACTGGCGTGATGTTGTAACTTTCATAATTCTTGTGTTGGTTCTGCTGATCAGACCAACAGGATTGTTTGGTGAAGCGTTACAGAAGGCGAGAGTTTAATTATGCCTAAGTCAACAAAATCGTCTTTTAATTTAAGAACTAAGTTTGGTGATTGGTGGGAAGGCGCCAACGCTGCTCAGCGCACAATTTTCCGAGTTGTTTTGATTGGTTTCTTCTTTGCCTTGCCTTTGCTCAATAATCCGATCATCGACACTCCTGAGACATCATTTGATTCAGTACTGTTTTATCCACTCATCATGTTTAGTTTGATGGCTGTGGGATTGAACGTGGTGGTTGGTAAATCAGGAATTTTAGATCTTGGTTATGTTGCCTTCTTTGCGATAGGCGCATACACCCAGGCCGTCTTTAGCAACCGTACATCGTTAAATTTTTGGGAAACACTTCCATTTGCCATGGGATTTGCAATGCTTGCGGGTGTAATCCTTGGTCTTCCAGCCTTGCGTTTACGCGGTGATTATCTTGCAATCATTACTCTGGGCTTCGGTGAGATTGTCAGAATTGTTGCTGTCAACACCGAAGCTATTGGTGGGTCCAGTGGATTAACTGATATCGAAGGACCAACGGCAATCTTTGGTGTGGAATTTACTGTTAATGATCCGCGTCCGTATTACTGGCTTACTCTTACTATGTTGTTGCTCGTAATTTGGGGTGTTATTCGCCTTTCACATAGAAAACCAGGACGTGCCTGGGAAGCGATTCGTGAAGACGAAGATGTTGCCGAGTTCATGGGTGTAGCAACTTTGAAATACAAGTTGTGGGCCTTCATAATCGGGGGAGCAGTTGGTGGTCTAGCAGGAGCTGTTTACGCATCACAAATTCGTTCGATCCAACCAGAACTATTTACACTCAATCTGTCAATCATGATTCTTGCATGCGTTGTTTTCGGTGGAATGGGAAACATCTGGGGCGTTATTCTTGGCGCAGTAATTCTTGGATATATCCCAGAGAAGCTTCGTTTCTTAAGTGATTATCGAATCGTTTTCTTTGGCCTATTGATGGTAGTCATGATGAACATTCGTCCTAATGGTCTCTTGCCTCGTCAAAAGCGTGAAAAGTTTCAGGAGAAGAGCAAATGACAAAGAAGCTACTTGAAGTACAAGACATACTCGTTAACTTCGGTGGAGTTATAGCTCTCAACAAAGTAAATCTTCATGTTAATGAGGGCGAAATTGCAGCCCTCATTGGGCCAAATGGAGCGGGTAAGACAACTGTGTTCAATATTGTTACCGGTTACTACACACCTACTTCAGGCAACGTCATCGTTGATGGTGAATCCGTTCTTGGACTTCGTCCATATAAGATTGCACGCAAAGGACTCGGTCGCACATTTCAGAACATTCGCTTGTTCGGAGATATGACTGCAGTAGAAAACGTTGCTACCGCTGCAGATTCACTTAACAATTCAGGATTAGTCGGTTCACTATTCGGTGTCCCACGTAGCCGCCGTGATGAAGCTGCGAGCATGGAAAAAGCTCATGAACTCCTGAAGTTCATCGGCCTTGATCACCGAGCACTGCAGATGGCGAAGAATCTTCCATACGGAGATCAACGCCGCCTCGAAATTGCTCGTGCGCTTGCACTTAATCCAAAAGTATTGCTCTTGGACGAACCTGCAGCAGGCTTTAACCCACAGGAGAAAGTTGAACTTGGTCAATTGATTCGCAAGATTCGCGATCGTGGTTTCGCGGTTCTTCTTATCGAGCACGACATGAGCCTTGTAATGGATATTTCTGATCGAGTTTCTGTTTTGGACTTCGGTCAGAAGATTGCCGAGGGCACGCCCAGGGAAATTCAGAATAACCAGCGAGTTATCGATGCATATTTGGGAGTTGCTGAAGATGCTTCTTAAAGTTAAAGACCTAAATGTTTCTTACGGAAAAATCAAAGCCATCAAGGGCATTTCTCTAGAAGTAAATGCTGGCGAAGTTGTAACTCTTATTGGTGCTAATGGTGCCGGCAAAACAACTTTCCTAAAAACAATTTCAGGAATCCTCTCACCTGCAAGTGGTGAAATCACATATGACGGAAAGCCTCTTGACAGTATTAAGCCTTTCCAGAGAGTGAACGAAGGTATCTGCCAAGCCCCTGAAGGTCGTGGAATCTTTCCGGGTATGACCGTTCTAGAAAATCTTGAAATGGGTAAATTCGGAAGAAAAGTATCGAAAGAAGAGACTGAAGAAGATCTAGAAAAAATCTTTGGACTCTTTCCTCGCTTGAAAGAACGTATTTCACAAATGGGCGGAACGCTTTCTGGTGGAGAACAACAGATGCTCGCAATTGGTCGGGCATTGATGAGTCGTCCACGTTTGCTTCTTTTGGATGAGCCTTCAATGGGTCTTGCTCCAAAGTTCATCGCCCAAATCTTCGAAATTATCAAGGAGATTAAGAAGCAAGGCGTAACAATCTTGCTCGTTGAGCAGAATGCATCCAAGGCTTTGAATATTGCAGATCGTGCATATGTTCTAGAAACCGGAAACATTACAAAAGAAGGTTCTGGAAAAGAGTTACTTAACGATCCTGCTGTTCGTGCGGCATACCTCGGAACAGGCGCGCACTAGCCTCTTAAGGTTTTATCGCTCTGCAAGAATTAAACAAGTAATTCGGGCTGTGCAGGTGCGTTGACCTTCTTCATTTGTTATCACAATGTCATAACAGCACATTGTTTTTCCCAATGAAACTGCTGTAGCAACTCCTGTAACAATTCCCTTGGTGGCAGATTTGTGATGAGTCGCGTTGATATCGACGCCAACAATTTTGCGATTCGGTCCAGCATGTAACTGAGTGCCGACTGAACCAAGACTTTCGGCTAAGACAACATTGGCGCCACCGTGTAGCAAGCCAATCGGCTGAGTGTTTCCCTCAACGGGCATTGTTCCGACAAGTCGCTGTGGTGATGCTTCGATAATCTCGATTCCCATTTTCTTATCAAGTGCGCCGACGCCGCGTTCGCGGATTGCTGCTAGAAAGTCTGGTTGCTCCATGGGTTGAAGTCTAACTTGCCTCATAGGATGCGGACATGACCAAACGCCTACTTTTAATCGATGGTCACTCCATGGCATACCGAGCATTCTTTGCTCTGCCAGCTGAAAACTTCACAACCGCGCAAGGCCAGCACACGAATGCGATCTATGGATTTGCCACCATGCTGATTTCTTTGATTAAGGAAGAAAAGCCAACCCATATCGCCGTTGCATTTGATGTTTCACGCAAAACCTTTAGGACAGATATTTTTCCAGAGTACAAAGCCAATCGCTCAAAAACACCGGATGAGTTTCGCTCACAGATGAGTTATTTGCATGAGCTAGTAAGCGCTTTTGGAATACAACAATTTGAAATTGAAGGCTATGAAGCCGATGACATTATTGCAACGATTACGAAGCGCGCAGAAAAAGAGAAATGCGAGATTCTTATTTGTACGGGGGATAGGGATAGCTTTCAGCTGGTAAATGAACGAACCACAATTTTGTATCCAAAGCGGGGCGTTAGCGAGATGGCACGAATGACACCTGATGCTGTTATTGCTAAGTATGGAATGAGTGCCGAACAGTATCCAGACTTTGCAGCGTTACGCGGAGATCCAAGTGATAACTTGCCATCGGTTCCAGGTGTTGGAGAAAAGACTGCTGCTAAATGGATCGTTGATTTTGGTTCACTGAAGAACTTACTTTCAAACGTAGATACATTGGGCGGCAAAGTTGGTCAATCCCTGAGAGATAACATCGACAACGTCATCCGCAATCGCGAACTAACGCAACTTGTTAATGATGCACCAGTAGATTTCGAAATCGATGCACTGGGTTGGACTGGACCAGATGAAGCCCTGGTTACGCCGCTCTTTGAAAAACTAGAGTTTAGAACGTTAAAAGATCGCCTCGCTCCGCTGCTAAAGAAAACTCCTGAAAAGAGTAAATCTGCAGCGACACCGGACACGCTATTTGATGCACCCTTTGATTCATCCATTCTCACCCCCGAAGAAGCAACGAAGAAGATTGCTGCCCATTCAGGAGAAATATCAATTTCTTTCGAAATTAACAATGAAAAATTGCATCGATACTGTGTCGCCTTAAACCGCAGCGAATCCTTTATCGTGCATTCAAGCAAAATGGGTGCTTGGGCAA
>CAZNWM010000001.1:16648-25315 GCA_964576975.1 uncultured Candidatus Planktophila sp. | reverse complement strand
TATTCACAGAACTTGAAATGCCGATCTCCGAATTATTGGCAGTGATGGAAAACAGGGGAATTGCAGTTGATCGAAAGAAGCTCGAATCGCTGGCTGTGTTCTTCGAAAAAGAGAGTTCAGCTCAAACAAAAATTGCACACGAAGCAGTGGGCCATGAATTCAATTTGGCCTCACCTAAGCAATTACAGGTGGTTCTCTTTGATGAGTTAAAGCTGCCAAAGACGAAGAAGATTAAAACTGGGTATACAACGGATGCCGATGCCCTTAATTGGTTATTCGAAAAGTCTAAACACCCAGTCTTAGCTGCGATGTTGCGGGTTCGCGAAACAAAGAAGCTAGGAGCGACAGTTGAAGGATTACTAACAGAAACAACCAAAGCAAATCGTATTCATACTCACTTTGCCCAAACAGTTGCAGCTACTGGTCGTCTATCTTCAGTTGGTCCGAACTTGCAAAACATTCCAGTGCGTACAGAAGAAGGTCGACAGATTCGTGAGTGTTTTATTGCTGGTTCAGGTTATGAATCTTTGTTGACAGCTGACTACAGCCAAATTGAAATGCGGATCATGGCGCATTTATCTAATGATGCTGCGTTACTCAAAGCGTTCGAATCAGGTGAGGATTTGCATGCAAGTGTTGCTGGGTTGGTCTTTGGCGTTAAACCCAGTGAAGTAGATCCTGAAATGAGACGCCAAATGAAAGCGATGTCTTATGGATTAGCTTACGGACTAAGTGCTTATGGCTTGGCTGCGCAATTGGATTTATCAGCGAGCGCTGCCCAAGAGCTAATGAACAAATACTTTATTCGCTTCGGAGGAATTCGAGACTATCTAAGTGATGTTGTCGAACAAGCGCGAAAAGTTGGTTACACACAAACAGTTATGGGACGCAGACGTTACCTGCCGGATTTAAGTAGCGATAATCGCCCGCGCCGCGAGATTGCAGAACGTATGGCGCTAAACGCACCAATCCAAGGTTCGGCAGCTGACATCATTAAAAAGGCCATGCTCAATGTCGCATCGTTAATTCAAGAAAACAAACTTAAATCTCAACTTTTGCTGCAAGTTCACGATGAATTGATATTTGAGGTCGCACCTGGTGAACAAGAATCGCTCACCGAATTGGTCAGAAAAGGTATGGGCAGTGCATTTGAATTAAGAGCGCCACTTGATGTCAGCATTGGGGTTGGATCTAGCTGGAATGAGGCTGCGCACTAGCCTCTGTTCACGCACGGAATTGACCCATGAACGCGTCAAACCGTACCCTTAGCGCTCCCTGTCCCTACTACTCATCTATCCCTACGGAGCATTTTGACTACTTCACCAGTAATTGCAGTTAATGACATTGGATCAGCGGCAGATTTCCTAGCCGCAATCGAAGGAACAATCAGAAATTTTAACGACGGAGATCTCGTCGAAGGCACAGTTGTTCAAGTAGATCGCGAAGAAGTTCTTGTTGATATTGGTTACAAGACAGAAGGCGTTATTCCTTCTCGTGAATTATCGATCCGTCATGATGCAGATCCAAATGAGATTGTAAAAGTTGGCGACAAGATTGAAGCTTTAGTTCTTCAGAAAGAAGACAAAGAAGGTCGTTTGATTCTTTCCAAGAAGCGCGCACAGTACGAACGCGCATGGGGAGATATCGAAGGTAAGAAAGAGCGCGACGAAGTTGTTATCGGAACAGTTATCGAAGTTGTTAAGGGCGGACTTATCGTTGACATTGGTCTTCGTGGCTTCCTTCCAGCATCACTCGTCGAAATGCGCCGTGTTCGCGATCTGACTCCTTACATCGGTAAGCAAGTTGAAGCTCGCATCATCGAATTAGATAAGAATCGCAACAACGTAGTTCTTTCACGTCGTGCATTCCTAGAACAAACACAATCTGAATCCCGCACCACATTCCTCAACCAACTCCAAAAGGGTCAAGTTCGCTCTGGTGTTGTTTCATCAATCGTAAACTTTGGTGCTTTCGTAGACCTTGGTGGCGTAGATGGTTTGGTTCACGTTTCAGAGCTTTCATGGAAGCACATCGATCACCCAGGCGAAGTTGTTGAAGTGGGCGATGAAGTAACTGTTGAAGTTCTTGAAGTTGATTTTGAGCGTGAAAGAGTTTCACTATCGCTTAAGGCAACACAAGAAGATCCATGGCAAGCATTTGCTCGCACACACACAATTAATCAAGTTGTTCCAGGTGTTGTGACCAAGCTTGTTCCATTCGGAGCATTTATTCGTGTGCACGAAGGCATCGAAGGCCTTGTTCACATCTCTGAATTAGCAGAGCGTCACGTAGAAATTCCTGAGCAAGTTGTTCAAGTAGATGACGAACTCTTTGTAAAGATTATTGACATCGATCTAGAGCGTCGTCGTATTTCTCTTTCACTTAAGCAAGCTAACGAAGGACAAGAAGTTGAAATCGAAGCATTCGATCCAACTCAGTATGGAATGTCTGCTCGTTACGACGCTGAAGGCAAGTTCATCTATCCAGAAGGTTTCGATGCTGACACTCAAGAGTGGAAGCCAGGATATGAATCTCAACGCGAAGCGTGGGAAAAAGAGTACGCAGTTGCACAAGAACGCTTCCTAGCTCACAAGAAGCAAAAGGCTGAAGCTAAAGCTGCTGATGCTGCTGCAACACCTGTCGAGGTAGCAGCAGAGTAATTTCTAGTGGCCTTCGTTGTAGGACTCACTGGCGGTATCGGTTCGGGTAAATCCTTGGCTGCGCAATTCTTTTCGCAGTTAGGCGCACTCGTTATTGATGCTGACCAATTAGCGCGTTCTGCAATCGAACGAGGCTCAGAAGGTTTTGATGAAGTTCTACTTCGATTCGGTGACACTGTCTTAAAAAATGGTGACATCGATCGAGTAGCACTCGGGCAGATTGTCTTTGAAAACCCGGAAGCTAAAAAAGATCTCGAAGAAATCATCCATCCACGTATTCGGGCTGAATTCGAAGAAGCCGTCGCCAGTCTAAATCCGGGCCAGATAATGGTTTATGAGATTCCACTTCTCGTTGAGACAAATGCAGCAGATCGATTTGATTTCGTCATCACTGTCGAATCAGATGCTGAGCTACGAAAACAACGTTTGCGTGCTCGAGGAATGTTTCACTCAGATATTGAAAAAAGAATGGCTTCGCAGGCGAGTGAAGAGCAACGCAAGTCAATCGCCGATTGCGTTCTTACAAATAATGGCAGCGAAGATGACTTGTTGCGCCAAGTGGAAAACGTCTGGGAATCAACGATTCTGCCACGCGCGCAAATATAGAGCCTCGCAGATAGAGTTCGGTCTATGCGTCCAATAACTGATCTGCAAAGGCGAGTTGAGCCTTTTCAAGTAATCAGTGATTATGTTCCAGCCGGAGATCAACCCGCTGCCATCGAAGAAATTGTTAAACGAATCAATGCAGGGGCACAGGATGTTGTTCTTTTGGGTGCAACCGGAACAGGTAAGTCAGCTACCACTGCGTGGATGATTGAAAAACTGCAGCGGCCAACTTTAGTGCTCGCACCGAACAAAACATTGGCCGCACAGCTAGCTAATGAGTTTCGGGAGTTGTTACCCAACAACGCGGTCGAATATTTCGTTTCATATTACGACTATTACCAACCAGAAGCCTATGTTCCACAAACAGATACGTTCATCGAGAAGGATTCCAGCGTCAATGACGAAGTAGAGCGTTTACGACACTCTGCGACAAATTCGCTCTTAACACGCCGAGATGTTGTTGTGGTTGCAACAGTTTCTTGTATTTATGGACTCGGAACACCTCAGGAATACGTTGATCGAATGATCAAATTGCGCGTAGGCGATGAGATCGAAAGAAATGCACTGCTTCGTCGATTCGTTGATGTTCAATACAAAAGAAATGACATGGCATTTGAACGAGGAACATTTCGCGTGCGTGGCGACACCATCGAAATCATTCCGATGTATGAAGAACTTGCTCTTCGAATCGAAATGTTCGGAGACGAGATTGAACGAATTACAACTCTAAACCCACTCACTGGTGAGATTGTTCGCGAAGAACAAGAGATGTACGTGTTTCCTGCAACGCACTACGCCGCCGGACCAGAGACTATGAAACGCGCCATGGGGGACATCACCGATGAACTTCAGATCCAACTTAACCTCTTTGAAAAGCAAGGAAAGTTACTAGAAGCACAGCGATTACGGATGCGGACCACTTTCGATTTGGAAATGATGGAGCAACTAGGTTTTTGCTCCGGAATTGAAAACTATTCAAGGCACCTCGATGGACGCGAGCAAGGTTCAGCACCAAATTGCTTGCTCGATTATTTCCCTGAAGATTTTCTCGTTGTAATTGATGAGAGTCACGTAACTGTGCCGCAGATTGGTGCAATGTATGAAGGCGATGCATCACGTAAACGAACTCTTGTAGAACACGGATTTCGGTTACCGAGTGCACTCGATAACCGACCATTGAAGTGGCCAGAATTCCTGGAACGTGTTGGGCAGAAGGTGTATTTGTCTGCAACACCTGGCCCATACGAACTCGGAAAAGTTGATAATGATGTGGTCGAGCAAGTTATTCGCCCAACTGGACTTGTAGATCCACAGATTGTTATCAAGCCAATTAAGGGTCAGATTGATGATCTATTGGCTGAGATTAAAATCCGTACAGAGCGAAATGAACGTGTTCTAGTTACTACGCTGACTAAAAAGATGTCAGAAGATCTCACTGAGTATCTTCAGGAAAAAGGAATAAAGGTTCAGTATCTGCATTCAGAAGTTGACACTCTGCGAAGAGTTGAATTGCTACGCGAGCTTCGTTCAGGCCAATTTGATGTGCTCATCGGCATTAACTTACTTCGTGAAGGTTTAGATCTACCTGAAGTATCACTGGTTGCAATTTTGGATGCAGATAAAGAAGGTTTCCTGCGCTCTGCAACATCATTGATTCAGACCATAGGTCGTGCGGCTCGAAATGTTTCTGGTGAAGTTCATATGTACGCAGATAACATCACCAAATCAATGGCGAAAGCAATCGATGAAACTAATCGCCGTAGAGCAAAGCAAGTTGCTTATAACCTCGAACGAGGAGTCGATCCGCAACCGTTGCGCAAGAAGATTGCCGACATCACCGATCTTATTAATCGCGAAAGCGATGACACTGATGAGTTACTTGCTTCAGGTCGTAAGTCAAAATCAGCAGGAGCGCCCCCAATTGGGCTACGCAGTAAGAATGCTGGATCCTTGCCTCGCCAAGAATTAGTTGCGTTGATAGAGTCACTCACTGACCAGATGAGAAGTGCGGCAGCAGAACTTTCCTTCGAATTAGCGGCAAGACTACGTGATGAAATTCGTGATTTGAAGAAAGAACTTCGTGCGATGCAAGAAGCGGGGCATTGATGAGCATCGACAAGTTAATTGTTCGTGGTGCCCGCGAACACAATCTCAAAGATGTTTCAATTGAGTTACCACGCGAATCTCTTATTGTTTTTACTGGTTTATCTGGCTCGGGAAAATCAAGCCTTGCTTTTGACACCATTTTTGCTGAAGGACAACGTAGATACGTTGAATCTTTATCTGCCTACGCCCGTCAATTCTTAGGACAAATGGATAAACCTGATGTTGATTTCATCGAAGGCTTATCTCCTGCAGTTTCTATTGACCAAAAATCAACGAACCGTAATCCTCGTTCAACTGTTGGCACAATCACCGAAGTTTATGATTACCTGCGTCTGCTCTTTGCTCGAGCTGGTCGCCCGCACTGCCCAAATTGCGGCAAAGCGGTTTCAAGACAAACTCCTCAGCAAATAGTCGATCAGATTCTGACCATGCCTGCGACCACAAAGTTTCAAGTATTAGCGCCGGTTGTTCGATCACGCAAAGGCGAATTTGTCGATCTTTTTGCTGAGTTAATTGCTTCCGGTTATGCACGCGCACGTATTGATGGAGAGATAGTTGCCTTAAGTGATGCGCCAAAATTAAAGAAACAAGAGAAACACACAATAGAAGTTGTTGTAGATCGGCTAAGCGCTAAACCTGAATCTAAGTCGCGTCTGACGGATTCGATAGAAACCGCTCTCAGATTAGCCTCAGGAATTGTTCTGCTTGATTTTGTTGATGCAAAAGGTGCGGATAAAGAACGCACTTTCAGCGAACATTTGGCTTGCCACGACTGCAATCTTTCTTTTGAAGAATTAGAGCCTCGTTCGTTCTCCTTTAACTCTCCATTTGGAGCATGTCCTGAGTGCACCGGTATCGGAACAAAGCTTGAAGTCGATGAAGATCTCATCATTCCCGATGACTCTATTTCGATTTACGAAGGAGCCATTGCCCCATGGGCTGGTGGACAATCCGCTGAATATTTTCTGCATTTACTTGAAGCGCTGTCAGAAGACATCAAGTTCTCGCTAAATACTCCGTGGAAACGTTTACCCGAGAAAGCACGAAACGCGATCATCAATGGTTACGAATACGAAGTTCACGTTAAGTACAAAAATCGCTACGGCCGGGTTCGCAATCACACGAGTGGTTTTGAAGGTGTAGTTCCCTTTATTCATCGACGACATGGTGAAACTGATAGCGACTACAGCCGTGAAAAATATGAAGCGTATATGCGTGAAATTCCGTGTTCAGTTTGTAAAGGCGCGCGCTTAAAGCCCGAGGTACTCGCTGTAACTGTAGGCGATCTATCAATTTCGCAGATCTGCGAGTTATCTATTGCCGATTGCGCAGAGTTTTTGAAGAAGATCTCTCTTAACGCCCGCGAAGCACAAATAGCTGAACGCGTAATGAAGGAAGTACATGCGCGCCTAGGTTTCTTGCTCGATGTCGGTTTGGATTATTTATCACTTGCTCGACCAGCAGCAACGCTCTCTGGCGGAGAAGCACAGCGAATTCGATTGGCAACTCAGATTGGTTCTGGACTAGTAGGTGTTCTCTACGTATTGGACGAACCAAGTATTGGACTTCATCAACGCGATAACAGACGACTGATTGACACACTTACTCGATTGCGCGATTTAGGAAACACTCTGATTGTTGTTGAACATGACGAGGAAACTATTCGGACCGCAGATTGGATTGTTGATATCGGTCCAGGTGCTGGCGAACATGGTGGCAAAGTTGTCGTCTCGGGGGATTACCAATCACTGATTGATTCAAAGGAATCCATTACCGGTGCGTACTTAAGTGGGCGCAAATCTATTGCAATTCCAAGTAAGCGTCGCCCACTTGATGCAAAACGAAAACTAACCGTAAAGGGTGCTAAAGAAAACAACCTCAAGGACATTGATGTGGATGTTCCGCTAGGTGTTTTTGTATCTGTGACGGGTGTAAGTGGTTCAGGAAAGTCCACCTTGGTTAATGACATTTTGTATAGTGTCTTGGCTAACAAACTTAATGGTGCACGCATTGTTCCTGGACGTCACCGAAGCGTTAGTGGTGTTGATCTGCTGGACAAAGTAGTTCACGTTGATCAATCACCGATCGGACGCACTCCACGCTCTAATCCTGCAACGTACACAGGAGTCTTCGACAAAGTTCGTGCACTCTTCGCCGAAACCACTGAAGCCAAGGTACGTGGGTACCAACAAGGGCGTTTCTCATTTAACGTAAAAGGTGGCCGCTGCGAAAACTGTTCAGGCGATGGAACCATCACAATTGAGATGAATTTTTTGCCTGATGTGTACGTTCCATGCGAAGTGTGTCATGGAGCCAGATACAACCGTGAAACATTAGAAGTTCACTACAAGAATAAGACAATTGCTGATGTTCTCAACATGCCTATTGAAGAAGCACACGTTTTCTTCGAATCAGTACCGACTATTGCTCGATACTTAAAGACCCTCTGTGATGTTGGTTTGGGCTACGTCCGTCTAGGGCAATCTGCACCCACTCTTTCCGGTGGAGAAGCTCAGCGCGTGAAATTGGCTACAGAGTTACAGCGCAGATCTACGGGTAGAACAATTTATGTTCTTGATGAACCTACAACGGGTCTGCACTTTGAAGATGTAAACAAACTACTCGGCGTGCTTAATCGTTTGGTTGATACCGGCAATACAGTCGTTGTCATCGAACACAATTTAGATGTGATTAAGTCATCGGATTGGGTAATTGATATGGGTCCAGAAGGTGGATTCCGGGGCGGAACAGTTGTTGCAGAAGGCACACCGGAAGATGTTGCAAAGGTCAGCGCGAGTTACACAGGCCAATTCTTGGCTGAGATTCTAAAGACCAATCGAAAAGCTCCAGCGAAGAAGAAGTAAACATGGCTGATCCCGCCAGTTATCGCCCAACTGATATTCCAGAAGAAGCCGGTGTGTATCGCTTCTACAATGGCAATGACAAAGTTATTTATGTTGGTAAGGCTAAGAATCTGAAGAATCGCCTGAGTTCATACTTTGGCAGCAACCTTGCCCATAAAACTTATCGGATGGTGCATGAAGCCGTTCGAGTTGATTGGACAGTTGTAAATACAGAACTAGAAGCACTAGCTCTAGAATTTTCTTGGATTAAGCAATATCACCCGACATATAACGTTCAATTCAAAGACGATAAGTCCTACCCATATTTGGCCATCTCTATTTCTGATGAATATCCACGCATATTTGTAACCCGAAAAGAGAAGCGCCCAGGGCTTAAATACTTCGGCCCGTATACGAACGCATGGGCACTTCGAAATACATTCGATATTTTG
>CAZNWM010000001.1:0-16548 GCA_964576975.1 uncultured Candidatus Planktophila sp. | reverse complement strand
GAATCTTTTGAAAAGGCTCAGCGGTCGACACAAGGAAATCTTTCGGATGAACTAGATGGAGACTTCATTGCTATTCATGAAGAAGGTTTGCATGCAGCTGGCTCTATTTTCATGTTACGGCGAGGTTCGATAAAAGGATCTCGATCATGGATTGTTAATCAAGAACTCGCACTTGAAGGTGATGACCAGTGGGCTTCGTTGCTCTTTTCAATATATGGCTCAGAGAGCACGGAAATACCATCAACAATTTATTTGAATTCAGACCCTGCTGATACCGAGTCCCTTGAGCAGTGGCTTTCATCGCTATCGGGCTCCAAGGTTAGTTTGAAGGTTCCACAGCGTGGTGACAAAGTTGAATTACTTGAAACAGTGAAGCGAAATGCGCACTATGCACTAGTTCAATTCATGAGTAAACGAGCAAGTGATGCGGCTGTCTCGGGCAAAGCATTGCTTGAAATTGAAGAAGAACTTAGCCTGGCTAAAACTCCATTGCGCATAGAGTGTTTCGACATATCAAATATCTCAGGAACCTCCGTTGTAGCGTCAATGGTTGTCTTTGAAGATGGCATAGCCAAAAAGAGCGAGTATCGTCGCTTCATTATTGATACAACAGATGGATTCGATGACACACGTGCAATGCATCAGGTAATCACGCGAAGATTAAAGCGATTACTCAATGATCGCGTTGTCGACAGCGCAGAGATTATTGAAGCAGGTGGTAAGCCGAGTAAGTTCGCTTACCCTCCACAGTTAATCGTTGTAGATGGAGGAGCGCCGCAAGTGAGCGCGGCGCAACGAGCTATGAACGAACTTGGTATTTCAGATATTGCGCTCTGCGGTTTGGCTAAACGTTTAGAAGAAGTATGGGTTCCCGAACAAGCAGATCCCATAATTTTGCCACGCACCAGTGAGGGCCTTTATTTGCTCCAAAGAATTCGAGATGAAGCACATAGATTTGCGATTTCATTTCATCGATCGAGGCGCTCGAAGGTTATGCTCGAATCTATTCTCGATGAAATTGAGCAACTCGGTCCAAGCCGCAGAAATGCGTTACTCGAACGTTTTGGTTCAGTGGCGGCACTAAAAAAAGCCAGTGTTGAAGATATTGCTATGACACCTGGCATTGGTGAGAAAATTGCGCACATCGTCTTTGAGTTCCTAGCCAATAGTTCTACCTCCAAAATTGATATGGCTACTGGCGTTATTGAAGATGCTTGACAGGTAGGTAAAGATAGAGACATGAACCAAGAAGTTCTAATTCTGACAGGCATGTCTGGGGCGGGTCGCTCAACAGTGGCTCATGCTCTGGAAGATCTTGGTTGGTATGTAGTTGATAACCTTCCGCCAACGTTGCTATCTGATTTGATCAATCAAGGTATGAAATCAGAACTGAAATCACTCGCAGTTGTCGTTGATGTAAGAGGAGGAAAGTTTTTTGACGAACTCGCTTCATCACTGTCGGAGTTAAAGAAATCAGGTGCGAACTTTCGCGTTGCCTTTCTTGATGCATCCGATCAAGCACTGGTTCAACGATTTGAATCCACTAGACGTCCACACCCATTACAAGGCAAAGGGCGCATAGTCGATGGAATAGCTGCGGAGCGAGAGAAGCTGCAAGATCTCCTATCCCAAGCCGATGTGGTGATTGATACGTCAAATTTAAATGTTCATCAATTAGAGAAAAGAACTACTGAGATTTTTGCTCAAGGACTGACTCAATCTGTTCGAGTCAATGTTCTATCTTTTGGATATAAGTACGGAATCCCGGTGGACGCAGATTTAGTCCTGGATTGTCGCTTCATCCCCAACCCTCATTGGATTCCAGAGCTGCGACCACTTACAGGTTTAGATGACAGAGTTAAAGACAATGTCTTAGCGAATACGGGTGTTTCTGATTTTGTTCAATCTTATGTATCAGTGATCAATCAGATGCTGCCTGGATATATGCGAGAGGGCAAGAAGTATTTAACTGTTGCCATTGGCTGTACCGGTGGAAGACATCGCAGCGTTTCGGTTGCACGTGAAATAGCCGCCCAATTAGATGGCGAACGAGATGGATTTACAGTCAGCGCACACGCCTCACATCGAGATGTTGGACGGGAATGAGTTCTGAGTTGCAACCTCGTGTTATTGCTTTAGGTGGGGGGCATGGCTTAGCAGCAACACTTTCAGCGGTTCGAAAGATAACATCGGAAATTACTGCGATTGTGACCGTTGCAGATAATGGCGGTTCTAGCGGGCGCCTTCGTGAAGAGTTTCCAATTTTTCCACCGGGTGATTTAAGAATGGCACTTGCTGCTCTGTGCGCAGATGATCAGTGGGGTAGAAGTTGGGCTGATATTTTGCAATATCGATTCACAAGTGATGGTCCACTTGATGGTCATGCTGTTGGCAATCTTTTATTAGCGGCGTTGTGGGATAGAGATAGTGACCCAGTAGTGGGTTTAGACCGCGTAGCTCAATTGTTAAAGGTGGTTGGCAGAGTATTGCCGATGGCCTCGGTGCCCCTAGACATTGAAGCAACTTTTGATGATGCAGGGACCGAGCATCATGTTCGAGGGCAAGTAGAAGTTGCCACTGCTCATGGCAAATTGAAGTCATTACATTTGGTTCCAGAAAACCCAACAGCGCTACCGGTCGCACTCACAGCAATCAGCGATGCAGATTGGATCACAGTAGGACCGGGGTCGTGGTTTTCTAGCGTTCTGCCACACTTTTTAGTTCCTGAGCAACTAGATGCTCTAGTGAAATCTTCGGGTAAGAAAATAATCATCCTTAATTTGGATTCACATCCCGATGCTAATGCTGATGAGTATGCGGGCTACACGCCAGTTGAACATTTAGAGATGCTCCGTGAATATGCACCCGCCATGAAAATCGACCACGTCCTCGTAGATCAATTTGAACTAGGTGATAGTCAAAGGCTTCAACTTCTTGTTGAGAGTTTCGGGGGAGTCCTTCACGTTGCAGATCTGCGAAAATCTCCCGGAAGTCTTCATCATGATGTTGAAAAACTATTTTCTGTTTTGAGCCACATCATGGGCCAATCTTTGGTTGGATAAGCACATGGCAATGACATCAGCAGTAAAAGATGAACTTAGTCGCTTGGCTATCACCAAGCCATGTTGTCGAAAAGCCGAAGTCTCATCCCTGCTTCGCTTTGCAGGGGGATTACATATTGCAGCGGGCAAGATTGTTATTGAAGTCGAACTCGACACTGCCCAGAGTGCTCGTCGCTTGCGAAAAGATATCTCAGACATTTACGGTCACGAAAGTGACTTAGCAGTTCTTTCATCGAGTGGGTTGCGAAAAGGTTCGCGCTACGTCGTGCGAGTAATAAATGAAGGCGAAGCATTAGCGCGCCAAACTGGTTTAGTAGATGCAAATTCCAGACCTGTACGCGGTCTTCCACCACAAGTTGTATCTGCTGCTATTTGTGACTCAGAAGCAGCGTGGCGCGGTGCCTTTATCGCCCATGGTTCTCTTACCGAACCGGGGCGATCATCATCACTTGAAATTACATGTCCTGGACCAGAAGCAGCACTTGCTTTAGTGGGCGCTGCGCGACGCATGGGTATTGTTGCAAAAGCTCGTGAAGTTCGCGGAGTAGATCGCGTAGTAATTCGAGATGGTGATGCAATTGGTGTTTTGCTCACTCGTTTAGGGGCGCACGAAAGCGTATTGGCTTGGGAAGAACGGCGAATGCGTCGAGAAGTTCGAGCAACTGCAAATCGCTTAGCAAACTTTGATGATGCAAATCTGCGCAGATCCGCACGAGCAGCAGTTGCGGCATCGGCTCGAGTATCGCGTGCCATGGAAATTCTTGGCCCAACTATTCCGGATCATTTAAAGGAGGCCGGCGAATTACGCATTAGTCACGGCCAAGCAAGTTTGGAAGAGTTGGGATCACTTGCAGTTCCACCAATGACCAAAGATGCGATAGCGGGAAGAATTCGTCGTCTATTAGCAATGGCAGATAAGCGCGCAGGCGAATTAGGAATTCCCGATACCGAAGCTGGTTTATCTCCAGATTTACTGAACTAATTACGCATAGATATCTGCTTATAAAACTCTACTTTTAAGTAATAACTCTCTCCTGATAGAGTTGGTTCATACCCCAGCGTTGTGGTGCATAAGGTCCATTCTTCAAGGGCCGCCTTAACTGGGTTCAACATAGGGCCCAAGACGAGCGAGGATTACAGATGATTAACGTTGGAATTAATGGTTTTGGTCGCATTGGCAGAAACTTCTTTCGCGCAAGCCTTACTAATCCGAACATAAACATTGTCGGAATTAATGACCTCACAGATAACGCAACACTCGCGCACCTTTTAAAGTATGACTCAATCTTGGGTCGCCTTGGTCTTGAAGTTTCACACACTGCCGACACTCTCACCGTCGGTGGAAAAACAATTAAAGTTTTCGCAGAACGCGATCCCGCAAATCTTCCATGGAAATCTGTTGGAGCAGATGTTGTGGTTGAATCAACAGGTATCTTCACAAAAGCAGCGGACGCACAAAAGCACATCACTGCAGGGGCTAAGAAAGTTATTATTTCTGCGCCAGCCACAGATGAAGACATAACAATCGTCATGGGTGTTAACCACGAGAAATACGACCCAGCTTCACACAACATTATTTCTAACGCGTCATGTACGACCAACTGCCTAGCGCCAATGGCCAAGGTTCTAAACGATAATTTCGGAATCGTTCGTGGCTTAATGACAACGGTTCACGCATACACAAATGATCAAGTGATCTTAGATTTCCCACATAAAGATTTACGACGCGCACGCGCAGCTGCCACAAACATTATTCCAACATCTACTGGTGCTGCCAAAGCAATCAGCCTTGTTCTTCCAGAACTCAAAGGCAAGTTAGATGGGTACGCATTACGCGTTCCGGTCCCTACTGGTTCAGTTGTGGATCTTTCAGTCGAACTTTCCAAGGAAGTCAGCGCTGCCGACATAAATGCGGCTCTTAAGAAAGGCGCAGAAGGACCCCTTAAGGGATTTATGACATACACGGAAGATCCAATTGTTTCATCCGACATCGTTACGGATCCATCCTCATGCATTGTTGATGCTGGATTAACAAAGGTAATCGGAACAACTGCAAAGGTTGTTGGTTGGTATGACAACGAATGGGGTTATTCAAACCGTCTCGTAGACCTGATTACGTACGTTGGTAAAACTCTGTAATGAATTCACTTGCTTCACTCGATGTTGCAGGTAAGCGAGTTTTTCTTCGTTGTGATTTAAACGTTCCACTTAAGAATGGTGAAATCACTGATGATGGTCGAATTCGTGCCTCATTGCCCACGATTAACAATCTTCTAGAACGTGGAGCTTCGGTAGTCATCGGTGCTCATCTGGGCCGCCCAAAAGGTGAGATAAAGCCTGAGTTGTCACTACAACCAGTTGCAAAACGTTTATCTGAACTTCTTGGACAACCAGTTGATTTCATTACGCATGGTTCAGCTAATGTTGTTCTGTTGGAAAATTTGCGCTTCAACGAAGCTGAAACAAGTAAAGATGACATGCAACGAAGTTCTTTTGCAAAAGAGTTGGCAAAAATGGCCGATGTTTATGTCGGTGACGGCTTTGGAGCCGTACACCGCAAACACGCATCTGTTTACGATCTTCCTGGCTTGCTGCCACATACACCAGGACTTCTTGTGCAGGCAGAAGTCGAAATTCTTAAACAACTTACACAATCACCACAGCGTCCCTATGGCGTGGTACTTGGTGGGGCAAAAGTTTCAGACAAGATAGGTGTCATCTCAAATCTTCTGACGAAGGTAGATGTAATGGCTATCGGCGGGGGAATGGTCTTCACATTTCTTGCTGCAACAGGAAAAGAAATTGGAAATTCACTCGTGGAAACAGATTTGATTCCCACCGTTAAAGATCTCATTGCTGCAGCACAGAGCAAAGGTATCAAACTCGTTTTGCCAACTGACATAGTGGTTGCACCAGAGTTCAAGCAAGACTCTGCTCCTTCTTTAGTTTCAGCAGCGCAAATTCCTTCGAATCAAATGGGATTAGACATAGGTCCAGAATCTGCCGCTAGCTTTGCCGCTGAAATCAGAAAATGTAAGACAGTTTTCTGGAATGGTCCGATGGGTGTCTTTGAGTTTCCTAACTTTGCTCACGGCACAAAAGTTGTTGCACAAGCCCTCACAGAAGTTGATGGAATTTCGGTTGTCGGAGGGGGAGACTCTGCGGCAGCAGTGCGAGCACTAGGATTTAAGGATTCTGACTTCGGATATATTTCTACCGGTGGCGGAGCATCACTTGAATACCTTGAAGGCAAAGTTCTTCCTGGTCTTCAAGCACTTGGACTCTAACTTCAATACTAAGAAAGTTGGTTGAATTAAATGCGCAAACCTCTAATGGCGGGCAATTGGAAGATGAACTTAAACCATCTCGAAGCCATTGCAGTAGCGCAGAAACTTGTTTATAGTCTTGAAGATAAAGATTACGATGCAGTAGATGTTGCGGTGATTCCGCCATTTACTGATATTCGTTCCATCCAAACTCTTGTCGATGGTGATCGGCTTCGACTCTTGTACGGTGCTCAAGATGTATCCCCAGAAGCTAGCGGTGCATTCACCGGCGATATTTCTGGCTCGATGCTGGCAAAACTAGGATGCACATTTGTTGTAATTGGCCATAGCGAACGCCGTGCAATTCATAATGAAGATGATGCTTTAATAAATCGCAAGATTAGGGCTGCACTCACGCATGAATTGACACCAATTTTCTGTGTTGGCGAAGAACTTTCCATACGCGAAGCCGGTGCACACGTCAGTCATGTTGTGAGACAAATTCGCGCGGGTCTTGAAGGTTTTCATAAACCTGACCTAAAGAAAATTGTGATTGCCTACGAACCAGTCTGGGCGATTGGCACAGGAAAAACTGCGACACCAGAAGATGCCGAAGAGGTCTGCGCCGCAATTCGTGAAGAAATCGAATCTATTGGAAGTTCTGAAATTGCATCAAATATGCGAATTCTTTATGGCGGCTCAGTGAAGTCTTCAAACATTGTTGAAATCATGAAGAAAGAGAATGTTGATGGGGCCCTTATTGGTGGCGCCAGTCTAGATCCCGAGGAACTGGCTAAAATCGTTAAGTTCTACGCTGCTTCGTAAGTAGGTATCAGGCAGATTTAACAGGTATCCTTATCCACCTGCCCGCAAATTCGGGCTACAGAGCAGAACAAGGAGTTCGTTTACCGTGAAGTTAGCACTCTCAATATTTCTGGTTCTAACCAGCGTACTCATGATTCTTCTTGTTCTTTTGCATAAAGGAAAAGGCGCAGGCTTATCTGATTTGTTCGGGGGCGGAATTTCATCGAACTACGGCGGCTCCTCTGTTGTAGAAAAGAACCTTGATCGAATCACAATCGTTGTTGGCGGTCTGTGGTTTGCAGGAGTCGTAGCCTTAAGTTTAGTTTTAAAGTAATTTACTTCTCACAGCGATAGGAGCAATACATGGCAAGTGCAATTCGTGGAAGTCGCGTTGGTGCAGGCCCAATGGGCGAGGCAGAGCGCGGAGAAGCGATTGCTCGTTCCCATGTTTCTTATTGGTGCTCAAATGGTCACGAAGTTCGACCATCATTTGCTGAAGAAGAGAGCGTTGTAATTCCTGCTGAATGGGATTGCCCTAAGTGTGGATTTCCAGCAGGTCGCGATAAAGCCAATCCACCAAGTCCAATCAAAAATGAGCCGTACAAAACTCACTTGGCCTACGTTAAAGAGCGACGTAGCGATGCAGAGGGCGCAAAGATTCTAGATGAAGCTCTTCGTAAACTTCGCGGAGATGACTAAAGCTTTTTTGCAACTTCTAGTAATTGCTTAATCCCGGATTTTCGGTCCAACAAGTGCAATCGCACAGTTTGAAGTCCACGGCTTTCTAATGCTTTCTGATCACCAATTGCTTGAGCCATAATCAAAGTTCCGAAAGTGAATTTCTTCCCCGGAATTAAATGGTCTTTTTCGAAATCACCTGTGATTAGTAGGAACGAACCATTGTTCTGCCCACCTTTATGAAACTGTCCCGTGGAGTGCAAAAAACGCGGACCCCATCCGAAAGTCACTGGTTTAGAAATCCGAGTCGCAAGAATACTTCTGAGTTCCTTTAAATCCTCATCTTCTTGCCTGTCTAGATACGCCATTATTCCAAGGTAACCATCGCTAGGAATTGATTGAAGAAAAGAGGCAAGGAGTTCTTCTAGGTTAATGGAGTCCTGGAAAAAGGCAATCGAAGCATCTAACCCTTGATTACCTAGGGCAGGTAAGGAATTGCTCCATTGATCCAAGAATAAACCGCTAGCTAATTTAGACTCTTGAACATTTGGTTGATTAAATGGATCAATTGATAATCCAGCACCAATTAAGGCTGTAATCCACTCCCAGAAAAAGAACTGCGATCCTAAATCACCGTTAATTACTAAATCAGAGTTACCGACGAAAGAAATGGATAGGTGATTTCCGCCAACTTCATCGCCTGAGTGATCAAGGACTACAGGCAATCGGCCAACACGGTTTTTTCCCGTGGATTCAGCAACAAGTTGTTCGATCCAATCAGATAGTCCGGGCATAGTTGAGTTCTCATCAGTAATTGAAAAATACTGATCTGTTCCAGTGATAATTGCGTACGCAGCAAGCAGTGCAGGATGTGGATCTTGTATCAAAGACTCTTTAGTATCTAAAGCACTGTCCAAAATAACGGATACATCAATTCCAACCAGGGCAGCAGGTAGCAAACCAAATGCGCCAAGAACACTAAATCTGCCCCCAACGTTTGGATTTGCATTTACAACAGTAAGGCCCGCTTCACGTGAAGAAGTGTCCAAGGGAGAACCAGGATCAGTCACAATAATCATGTGCTCTGATTTCTCTAAACCAGCTTTGATGAAGCATTCTTCAAAGAAGCTCTTTTGACAGGCAGTTTCAATAGTAGAACCAGATTTTGAGCCAACTACTACAAGCGTTTTGCTCCAATCTGACTTCATTACATGTGAAATGTAGTTCGGATCAGTGGAATCAAGTACAAAAAGTTTTTTTCCATACGTTTGAGCAATAACTTCTGGCCCCAATGACGAACCACCCATTCCGCACAGAATTACGTTCGTGAAGTGTCTATGTTTTGCAAATAGTGCATCTAGTTGGGTGAGCAAAGATCGTGATTGACTGGGTAAATCAATCCAATCCATTCGGATGCTAGCTTCAGCCGCAGCTTCGGAGCCCCAAATTGTGCTTTCCTTCTTGATGAGTCGTAAATGGGCATCATGGAGTTGCTTATACAAAGATGAGTTTCTATCAACACTGCTCTCATTCTTGTAATGAACTTCAATCATGCACGGCGAACCTTTTCGACATCATCAAGGAGTGCTTGCCAGGCTTTAGAGAAAGCAGCAACTCCTTCGACTTCTAAAGTATCGGTAATTGAATTCAACGAAATACCAACTTTTACTAACTGCGCCATAACGACATGAGATTTCTCTATGGATGGAGTGACTGTGTTGCCATGAAATTTAGCGTGATCAATAACAGCATCCAGTGTTGATTGAGGCATCGTGTTCACTGTGTTCGGCGCGATAAGATCCATTACATAACGAGTGTCATCGTAAGCTGGATCTTTGACTCCAGTAGATGCCCATAATGGTCGTTGCATGTGGCCCCCAGCCTGGCGCAATTTCGCCCATCGCGCAGATGCGGATTTGTTGAGAAAGAGTTCATAGGCAAGCACAGCATTTGCAATCGCTGCTTTACCCAAGAGCCCAATACTTTCGGCAGTATCAATAGATTTCAGTTCTTTATCAACAGCAGTATCTATTCGACTGATGAAGAAGGATGCAACGCTATGAATCTTGGAAATGTCATTTCCTCGTTGTACTGCTTCTTCGATACCAGATATAAAGGCATCAATCACCTGTTCATAACGTTTGCACGAAAAAATCAAAGTTACGTTGACACTTATGCCACTAGCTATCAATTCAGTAATCGCCGGAAGTCCTTCCAACGTTGCAGGCACTTTAATCATTAGATTCGGACGACTCACCAAAGTCCAGAGAGACTTACCTTCGTTAATCGTTTCTTGTGTGTTGTGAGCCAAGCGCGGGTCAACTTCGATACTGACTCGTCCATCTATACCGTCACTTTGCTGGTAAATCTTGGTGAACAAATCACAGGCTTCGCGAACGTCATCCGTTGTGAGTTTCTTGACTATTTGTTCAGGTGAGTCAGACTTCATTGATGCGATATCAGCTGCATAGTCAGCAGATCCTGTAATAGCAGAGTTGAAGATACTTGGATTTGTCGTTACACCAACAACACCTGAGAGTTTGATTCGTGATGGAAGACTTAAAGAGTCAGTTCCTGTTAACTTTGCTCTGGATAGATCATCCAACCAAATTGAAGTTCCCGCTTTGGCTATATCGTCAACAATCATTTCAATACTTTTTTCGCAGTCTCAACAACGTTATCAACGTTAAAACCAAATTCTTTAAACAGAACATTTGCTCCCGCAGATGCACCGTAATGTTCAAGAGAGATGCATGCTCCGCGATCTCCAACGTATTCACGCCATCCCTGAGCAATACCTGCTTCAATACTTACGCGCGCCTTCACAGATGGCGGTAATACTTCATCTTTGTAGCTTTGTTCTTGCTGGTTGAACCATTCAAAGCAGGGAATACTGACAACTCTTGTTGGTATTCCGGATTCTTCGAGTACCTGAGCGCTTTGAATTGCAAGTGCAACTTCAGAACCAGTTGCCATCAAAATTAACTGCGGGGATTTGCTGGCTTCTTTGAGAATGTAGGCACCGCGAGCAACGCCATCTATGGAACCAAACTCTGAACGATCAAAAACTGGCAGGTTCTGTCGTGATAACAAGATTCCTGATGCTTTGCGGTTTTTGATGATTATCTTCCAGGCCGCAGCAACTTCATTTGCATCTGCTGGCCTAATAACATCGAAATCCGGGATAGCTCGAAGTGCAGCAAAATGTTCAACGGGTTGGTGAGTAGGACCATCTTCACCTAAACCGATTGAATCATGTGTCCAAACAAAGATAGACGGCAATTTCATAAGTGCGGCCAAACGAACAGCGGGTCTCATGTAATCACTAAACACAGCGAACGTGCCGCCGAAAGCTTTTGTTAATCCGCTCAATGCAATTCCATTGAGTATTGAACCCATTGCGTGTTCTCTGATACCAAAATGAATTACTCGGCCATAAGGATTTGCGCCCTTCATGGCACTTGATGGCGGAAGGAAAGATCCACCTTCTTCGATAGTTGTGTTGTTGCTCTCTGCTAAATCTGCCGAACCGCCCCACATTTCCGGTAGTTTCTTAGCCAAAGCATTAATCACATCTCCTGAAGCTTTTCGAGTTGCAACATCTTTGCCAGCCTCAAAAACAGGAACTAATGAATCCCAATCCGCCGGTAGTTCATTTGCCAAGATTCTGGAGAGCAGTTTCGCCCGTTCAGGTTCATTCTTCTTCCATGTTTCAAATTTCTTGTTCCAAGTGTCATGAGCACTTGCTCCTCGTTTTTTAACCAGCCGAGCATGGGCTAAAAGGTTTTCCGGAAATGCAAAATGTTCATCCGGGTTTAATCCGAGTTCTTTCTTTGTTGCCGCTATTTCATCTGGGCCTAATGCGGATCCGTGTGATTTCGATGTTCCCTGCGCATTCGGTGCTGGCCAAGCGATGATTGTTTTCAGGCGAATAAGTGTTGGTTGCTTTAGATTTCGACTCGCTGCATCCATTGCTTTATCAAGATTGACTAAATCAACATCCCCACTTGGGAGGGCGGCAACTTCGATAACTTCCCATCCATATGCGCGGTAACGTGCAGATACATCTTCAGTAAATGCAACATGGGTGTCACCTTCGATTGAAATTCGATTATCGTCATAAATTACATTCAAAGAACCTAATGCTTGTGTACCGGCCAACGAGGCTGCTTCGCTACTTACTCCTTCTTGGAGATCTCCATCCGAACAAATCACCCAAACTTTGTGATCAAAGAGCGAAGTTCCATCCGTTGTTGAAGGATCAAACAAACCACGTTCATAGCGCGTCGCCATCGCCATTCCAACAGCAGTGGAAACACCTTGACCCAGTGGACCTGTTGTCATTTCAACACCAGCAGTGTGTCCGTATTCGGGATGTCCTGGAGTTAAAGAGCCCCACGTACGGAACTCTTGCAAATCCTTAAGTTCTAATCCGTATCCACTCAAAAAAAGCTGTGTGTATAGAGTCATTGAGGAGTGACCGCAAGAGAGAATAAATCTATCTCTGCCGATCCAATGGGGATCACTTGGATCGTGAATTAAGTGTTTTTGAAAGAGCAAATAGGCAACTGGTGCTAACGACATTGCGGTACCAGGGTGACCGTTTCCAACCTTTTGAACAGCATCCATTGCTAGTGCGCGAGCATATGAAATAACTTGACCATCTTCTGGTTGCCAGTTCGAAATTTCGCTCATTGAACTAATTCACTCTCTTTGGTTGTCGAGAAACAGAAAGCCATACTTTCCAGGCGGATATCCACACCAATGTAGAACCAAGTATGTGTAATGCCACGATAACTTCGGGCAATCCGAGGAAGTACTGAATGTATCCAATTGCTCCTTGAAGTAGGGATATAAGGAAGAAGAATTTGAGCAAACGTTTGGTAGCCGCCGCAGTTGTAGGTGAGATGAGGTATGCGAGCGAAACTCCAAGCAATGCAATGACGAGATCGGCGTGTAGCCAGGCAACTGTCCTGACATCGAAGCCAAATCGGGGAGAAACAACATCGCCTGCATGTGGACCAGAACCCGTAACAATTGTTCCAACCACTATTACGACAAAGGTAAGAATCACATGCGAGCGAGCAAAAAGATGCAGTGTATTTCTTCCTAGTTTTTTCCACTCATACTCAGATTTAGCTTTAGTTAGAAGTGATTGCGCGCCCGCAATGAGAATGATGGAAAGAATGAAGTGAGCAGCAACGGTTGCAGGATGCAGATCCGTTAACACTGTGATTCCACCAAGGATAGCTTGCCCAAAAATTCCGGCGAATTGACCAAGAACTAACAAACGTAAATCTTTTCGTTTACTGATGAGCACGGCAAGAATTGACAGTGCGCACGCAAGTACTAGAGCAAAGGTAAGTAAACGATTGCCAAATTCAATCCAAGCCTTAAATCCTTCAATTTGCTCTTCCACCGGCGTGTATGAACCCTCGACGCATTCTGGCCATGTGGGGCAACCCAAACCTGAACCGGTTACTCGAACTATTCCGCCAGTAAGAACAATTCCGGTTTGAAAAACAAGCAGAACTCGAATAACTCCCACTAACCGTTTGCGGGCAAATTCAGTCATGGGGCTAGCCTAGATTGGCTTGGTAGTGCCGTGAGGTCATTTTCCCTGCGCGCCTCGAGTGGTAAGAATCATCTATTTAAGACACAATACTGTTGTGAAAATAGCCACCGCACCAGTACTCAGCGAGGACGTCCGTACTCGTGATGCCGTGGCTCGTTCAATCCTAGAAAATGGTCCCTCCACCGCGGCGGATCTGTCAGAAAAATTAGGATTCACCCCTGCTGGGATTCGACGTCATCTCGATGCTCTTGTTGTCGATGGAGTTTTAGAAGCACGCGAACCTCACTCAGCTTTAGTTAGAGGTCGTGGTCGTCCGTCCAAAGTTTTCGTTATGACCGATAGCGGCCGCGAAAAATTCGAGCATTCCTATGATGATCTAGCCGTAGCTGCATTGAAGTTTATGTCATCGCAAATGGGAGAACAGAGCATCAAAGCATTTGCTGAAACCAGGGCGGAGGACATAATTAAAAAAGCATCGGTAACAATGGCAAAACGCTCACACAAGAGTGAATCTCTTGCAACGTTTCTGACCGAACAAGGATATGCAGCAAGTGTTGCCGTTAAATCTCAAGGCGAAGAGATATGCCAACACCATTGCCCAATCGCTCATGTTGCCGCAGAGTTTCCCCAATTGTGTGAAGCTGAAACTCGTGCGTTCGGAGAGTTACTCGGTACTCACGTTCAACGCTTAGCAACCATCGCTCATGGTGATGGTGTTTGCACTACATTCATTCCAAAATCGGCACGTACATCAACGACTAAGAAAGGCCGCTCATGACAATCGCGCATCCAGAACTAGAAGGTATTGGTAATTACGAATACGGCTGGGCAGATAAAAATGAAGCCAGCGAAAATGCCAAGCGCGGCATTAACGAAGAAGTCGTTCGCGATATATCTGCAAAGAAGTCCGAGCCGCAATGGATGCTTGATTTGCGTCTCAAAGGTCTGTCACTTTTTGAGAAGAAGCCGATGCCAACATGGGGCTCGGATTTATCAGGAATCTTCTTCGACACCATCAAGTATTTTGTTCGATCAACAGAGAAGCAAGCTCAAACATGGGAAGACCTTCCAGATGATATTAAGAATACATATGACCGTTTAGGTATCCCCGAAGCAGAAAAACAACGTTTAGTTTCCGGTGTTGCAGCGCAGTACGAATCCGAAGTCGTCTATCACTCAATTCGTGAAGATTTAGAAGCACAGGGCGTCATCTTCTTAGATACCGATTCTGGTCTACGCGAACATCCTGAACTTTTCAAAGAGTATTTCGGAACAGTAATTCCAGTAGGGGATAACAAGTTCGCAGCTTTGAATACTTCTGTGTGGTCTGGCGGATCATTTATCTACGTTCCCAAAGGCGTACACGTTGATATCCCTCTTCAGGCATATTTCCGCATTAACACAGAAAACATGGGGCAATTCGAACGCACACTGATTATTGCCGATGAAGATTCATATATTCATTATGTAGAAGGATGTACAGCGCCAATCTATAAGTCCGATTCTTTGCACTCAGCTGTTGTTGAGATCATCGTAAAGAAAGGTGCACGTGTTCGTTATACGACTATTCAAAACTGGTCCAATAACGTTTATAACTTAGTTACTAAGCGTGCAACATGCGCCGAAGGCGCAACCATGGAGTGGGTTGACGGAAACATCGGTTCAAAGGTAACCATGAAATACCCTGCTATTTTCTTGATGGGACCTCACGCAAAAGGTGAGACTCTCTCATTGGCTTTTGCTGGAGAAGGACAACACCAAGATTCTGGCGCAAAAATGGTTCACGCCGCTCCATACACATCATCAACTGTTATTTCTAAGTCAGTTGCACGGGGTGGAGGCCGAACTTCATATCGCGGTTTGGTACAAATTCAAGAAGGCGCTCATCATTCAAAGAGCACCGTCAAGTGTGATGCATTATTGGTAGACACCATTTCTCGCTCAGACACATACCCATATGTGGATGTTCGAGAGGATGATGTTTCTATGGGTCACGAAGCGACAGTTTCCAAAGTGAGCGATGATCAGTTGTTCTATTTGATGTCTCGCGGCTTAACTGAAGATGAAGCTATGGCGATGATTGTCCGTGGATTCATCGAACCAATCGCTCGTGAGCTTCCGATGGAATACGCACTCGAACTTAACCGATTGATTGAACTTCAAATGGAAGGCGCAGTTGGTTAATGAGCGTTCTGACTTCGAATATTTTAGTTCCTCATGGCAGGGAAGAGGCATGGCGGTTTACGCCGCTTAACCGTTTGAAGGGATTGCACGATGGTTCTGCAGCAGTAGCTACACATCGTTCTCTGTCTCTGAATTCATCAGCACCTTCAGGTGTTACTTTTGAACGAGTTTCACGCGAGTTACTCCCGTCATTGAGCTCAACAGATGATGCGATTATGAATCGTGTTCGTGAACTTTCGACAGACGTTGCTGTCCTCAAGATTGCTGCGAATACCGAAATAAGTGAACCGATTCACTTAAGCAGAAAGTCATTTGATCTAGCTGCGGCAGAGTATTCACGGGTACTAATTCATGTTGGTCCAAACGCTCGTGCAACTATTGTCCTTTCTAATTCAGGCGATACTTTGTTGGCCGAAGAGATTGAATTCAAGGTTGAGTCTGGCGCATCATTGAATTTTGTAACTCTTCAAGAGTGGGATTCCCAAACAGTTCATGTTGCCAAGCATCACGCTATCGTCGATAAGGATGCCTTATTCAAATCAATTACTGTCACCATCGGCGGTTCAGTTGTTCGATTACTACCTACGGTTGAATTCACTGGTTCCGGAGCAGATGCGCAATTGCTTGGTGTTTACTTTGCAACCAGCGGTCAATTTTTCGAACATAGAATTTTCGTTGACCATTGTGTTCCGCAAGCTAAATCCCGTGTGAATTACAAGGGTGCATTATCGGGCGACAAAGCTCATACAGTGTGGATAGGTGATGTGTTCATTCGCGCTAATGCTGAAGGAACAGATACATATGAACTCAATCGCAACTTGCTACTTACAGATGGTGCTCGTGCTGACTCTGTGCCGAACCTTGAAATTGAAACAGGCGAGATTGTTGGCGCGGGCCATGCAAGTACAACGGGACGATTCGATGATGAACAACTCTTCTACCTAATGTCTCGTGGCGTTTCGATTGAAGATGCACGCCG